>DIWI01000068.1 GCA_002428415.1 Clostridiaceae bacterium UBA6110 | reverse complement strand
GGACAGGATATAACAAACATGTGGCCTAAAGAGATAAGGAAGTCAGGCATAGGCATAATCCCTGAAGACAGGTATGCGCAGGGACTATGCGTCGACATGTCTCTTAATGACAATTTCATTGCAGGACATCATGACAATAGCGAATACTCCAATAGAGGATTCCTGAAGTTCAAGGAAATCGAAAAGATATCCACGAGCCTCATAGACAAGTACGACATTAGGATCTCTGAAAGGTACGCTAATGTATCCTCACTTTCAGGAGGAAATGCCCAGAAGATAATAATTGCCAGGGAGTTCGAATCTAATCCGAGCCTACTCATAGCATCCCAGCCAACAAGGGGTGTAGACATAGGCTCCATTGAATTCATACACAGCAAGATACTAGAGCTCAGGCAGAGGAACAAGGGAATACTGCTGATATCGAGCGAGCTATCGGAGATCATGAACCTCAGCGACAGGATAGCCGTAATGTACAAGGGCCACATAATCGGAGTGGTGGATGCGAATAAGACAAGCGCAACAGAGCTCGGACTGCTTATGGCAGGTATTACCAGCAACGTCGCGGATGTATTGGGGGACAAGTATGAAAACTGAAAAAATAACCAAATCACTACTTGGAATCCTTATACCGATCCTTTCTGCATTCATATTAGGTGCAGTGCTGATTCTGGCAATCGGTGAAGATCCGATAACGACCTACAGGATAATGATAGAGAAATCCCTGTTCGACCCGGAGGGAATACTGAAGACACTTCATCTTGCATCTCCTCTGATACTGACAGGACTGGCAATAGCCATAACCTTCAAAGCCAACATTTTCAACATGGGAGTAGAGGGCGGCGCAGTGCTTGGTGGCTTCTTTGCAGGAGTCGCGGGTTTCTCACTTACAGGCCTTTCACCTGTAGCCCATGTGACCGTATGTCTTATCGTAGGCATGGTGACAGGCATGATTTATGCACTTATTCCGGCGATCCTCAAGGCATACTTCAAGGTTGACGAGATGGTAGTCACTCTGATGCTCAACTATGCGGTGGTGGTGCTAGTCAAGTACCTGTCCCAGGGAGTGTTCAGGGACCCTGCATCAGGGTATGTGGCAACCTATGCGATCAAGGACAGTGCCATGTTCAATAAGCTCTTCGACTCAAACCTCACCATGTTCTTCTTCATCTCAATAGCCGTCTTCGTAGTTCTCTACATCGTTTTCAAGAAGACAAAGCTCGGTTATGAGATAACTGCAATTGGAAAGAATCCTGAATTTGCAGAAGCCATGGGAATGAAGGTAAGCACCAACATCGTAAAGATAATGCTCATAAGCGGTGCTCTGAGCGGACTTGCCGGAGCAGGATACCTGATGAGCGAGAAGTACAGGTTCACTCTGGATTTCTCTGGAAATCCAGGCCTAGGATGGGACGGCATGCTGATAGCCTTGCTTGGAAGCCATAATCCGGTAGGAGTGCTTATAGCATCAGTTTTCTACGCAGCACTGAAGACCGGAAGCGAGTATATAGGGATATATACCAACGTACCAAAGGACATTGTCGCAATAATACAGGGAATACTGATACTGTTTTTGTCAGCCAAGTTCATATTCGAGAGACTTAAACTCTCCGGAAGGATAAAGGTAAAAAGCAAGAAGGCAGAGGCAGGACAGGCTGTAGTAAAGGAAGGTGAGAAGGCATGAACCTCATAGGGAACATACTGTATGATACTGTGTACCACAGTACACCTATAATACTAGCCGTGCTTGGTGGACTGTTCGCATACAAGGCCAATGTGCTCAATATCGGACTTGAAGGCATGATAGTCATGGGAGCATTCTCAAGCTCACTTTCGATATTGCTTTTTGGCAACTTCTATCTGGGGATCATCATAGCAATCGCCTGCACACTGATAGTCGGGCTGATATTCTCGCTATTCAGCATAACTTTAAAGAGCAACTTCATAATTACAGGCTTCGGTCTGAATATACTTGTAGCAGCCATAGGCACATTCACACTTAAGTTCATGAAGCTTTCAAACATCAACCTGAGCCAGATTATAAACGTTAATGATATGAAGATTGCAATACCAGTGATCAACGATGTACCGTTTCTGTCAGATATTCTCAGCAACCACACTATCATAACCTATGTCGCATTCCTGCTTATAGCAGTCGTATATGTCGTACTGTACAAGACCAGGTTCGGAATACATCTGAGGGTAGTTGGAGAAAATGAGGAGGCAGCAAAATCTGTCGGTCTGAAGAGCGACAGGCTGAAGTATTCCTCCATACTGATAGGCGCAGTTCTTTGTGCACTTGCAGGCATCAACCTTTCAGCTGAAAGGATGGCCCTGTATACAGATAACATGGTTGCAGGAAGGGGATTCATTGCCATAGCCGCCATATACTGCGGAAAGGCACATCCTGTTAAGTCATCCATATACGCCATACTGTTCGGGCTGGCCAGGTCCCTGGCCATAAACCTGGGACTATATGCAGGACCTGTATCAGGCCTGTTTGACATGATCCCATACATAATGATAGTTCTGGTTCTCTTCTTCGTTTCATCAATGGAATCCAAGAAGACGAAGCTAAGGGGGTTTAGGAATGCGTAATACAGCACTATTGATAGTAGACATGGTGAAGGACTTTACAGACCCTGAAGGGCTGGTATTCTATCCTCAGAACAGGGTAGTCCTTCCAAGGATAAGGGAAGTCCTGGAGGAATGCAGAAAGCATGATGTCCTTTTAGTGTTCTTCAGGCACAGCTACAGGAAGGACAAGTTCGACAAGAACCTCATCAACATGAGGCCAAACTGCATCGAAGGCTCAGGCGGCGATGAGATAGACAGCATGCTGGAAGTGGATGAGAAGAAGGACTATGTCATCAGGAAGAGGAGATACAGCGGCTTTTTCGGGACAGACCTTGACCTTGTGCTAAGGGAAAACAAGATAGAGAATGTCATAGTCGTAGGTACGAAGACCAACTGCTGCATAAGGGCGACAGTTACAGACGCCTACTACAACGACTACAATGCGTATGTGGTGTCAGACTGCGTCGCTACAAACGACGAGGTAGTGAACCAGGTACACCTGACGGATATCAGGAAGTACTTCGGAAAGGTAGTCACCTCAGAAGAACTGTCTGACCTGCTTAAAAAAGGAGAGCTTTGATATGTACGATGTGGTAACAAGCGGCTATATGAGCATCGACAGGATTGTCAAGGTTGATTCTCCGCTAAAGGTCGGACGCACATCGATCATACTAAACTCGGACAACACCAGACCATATTACGGCGGGTGCCCTATAAACGTATCGTATATCATGGCAAAGCTAGGTATGAACCCACTACCACTTTTAAGGGTAGGGGAAGACAACGATACGAAGGGATTCATACAGTACCTGAAGGATGCCAACGTACCGCTTAACGGTCTCAAAACAATTGAGAATGAGTCGTCATCAAACTGCTACATAGTATCAGACAGAGACAACAACCATGTCACCATATTCTATCCTGGTGCCATGGATTCGAAATATGCCTCAGAGCTTCCAGACGAGTATTTTGAAAATACCCGGCTTGCACTCATAACAGTAGGGTCCTATAGCGACAACAGCGAGTTCTACGGGAAATGCCTGAAGCATGGAATACCCATAGTATTCGGAACGAAGCTTGACTACGATGCGTTCCCTATTAGCTTCCTGAAGGAGATTCTTCTGAATAGCAGGATCATCTTCTCCAACGAGCATGAAAGGGAAGAGATCAAAGAGCTTATGGGTATCGATGAAATTACAGGGCTTTTTGACATAGGCAAGGCTGAGCTTATCATAACTACTCTGGGTGAGGATGGCAGCGAGTGCTTCGAGAAGACAGGTGAAGGAATTATCCACAAGAGGATAAAGGCGCACCCGACAAGTGATTTTGTAGATGCGACTGGAGCAGGGGATTCCTATATTGCAGGATTCCTGTATGGATACCTGAACGGTTATGATACTGAGGCTTCTTGCCAGATGGGAAGCGTAATGGCATCCTTCATAATCGAGGCGGTGGGCTGCACTACAAACGCTCCGGACCTTGGAAGGTTCAAGGCAAGGCTTGAGGAATACAAAAGAAACCTGTAGATGTTCTTACTGAAAGGAGAATTTATGTCAACACTATATTTAAAGGCGGACAAGGAAACAATTTCAAAATACGTCATATTTTCAGGAGACCCGTGGAGGGTAGAGATGCTCCAGAAGCTTCTTGATAATCCTAAGCATATAGCCTTCAACAGAGAGTTCAACACCTATACTGGAACCTACCATGGAATACCAGTGACAATATCCTCTACGGGAATAGGGGCGCCATCTGCGGCTATCGCTATGGAAGAGCTCTATGACTGCGGAATGGAAGTTGCCATAAGAATGGGAACCGTAATGGGACTTAAGGATGGCATGCTTGGAAAGTTGCTCATACCTAACGGATCAATGAGAATGGAATCCACAAGCGATACATATGTACCTAAAAGCTTCCCTGCAGTTGCAAACATAGACCTTGTTAACTGCATGAACAAATCTGTTGCCATGAACGGCAGGGAGTACATCAACGGTATAACCTGCACCATGGACGGATTCTACAGCCAGATGAGGGAATCAAGGCTTTCTAAGAAGATGGATACCGATATACTAAATACCTTCGATGAGATTTCAAAATACAACATATCCGGTGTAGATATGGAGACCAGCTGCATGCTGGTGCTCGGCAGCCTGATGGACATAAAAGTTTGTAGCGTGACGATGACCACTGTGCTGAAGAACCTTAAGGAAGTCCTTGAGGGAGAAGCCAGGACCAAATCAGAGCAGGACCTCTGTAAGATAGTGCTGGACGGAATAGAGATTTACCACAAGGGAGGTAATGGAATTGGCTAAGCTTGATTTTTCAAAGAAACCAGTAATTGGAATGGTACATTGCCTTCCACTACCCGGCACAATGAAGTTCAGAGACAACATGGAAGAGATATTCGAGCAGGCGATAAGTGATGCTGTTACTCTTGAAAAAGCCGGAGTGGATGCAATAATCGTAGAGAACATGGGTGATGACCCGTTCGGAATAGAGCTTGACACTGCACAGGCAATAGCACTTGCTGCAATAAGCACAAGGATCAGGGACAGAGTCAGCCTTCCAATCGGCATAGATGCTGCAATGAACGACTACAAGACCTCGCTTTCGATTGCTAAGGCAATAGGAGCAGATTTCGTAAGGATTCCTGTATTTGTAGACACTGTCGAGTTCTATGGCGGAATAATTACGCCATGCGCAAGAGAGGCCATGAATTTCAGGAAGAGCATAAATGCTGAGGATGTAATGATATTTGCAGACATACAGGTAAAGCACACCCATATGGTGCTTCCAACAGTGTCCATTGAAGACTCGGCTAACGCCGCCATCGGCTGCGGAGCGGATGCGATAATTGTAACCGGGACCCATATAGGCAAGGAAACACCGATGGAGATAATACAGAGAGTAAAGGCTATTTCATCGATTCCGGTCGTGATTGGAAGCGGTGTGAAACCTGCTAACATTAAGGAACAGCTAAAGGTTGCAGATGCTGCCATAATCGGCTCAAGCCTTAAAGTCGGAGGGAAGATCGAGAATCCGATATCCTTCGACCTTACTAAAGAAGTAATTGACGCAAAGAATTAGGAGTGTGATTGAAATGATGAGACCGATGAAGCTTGCCGGTCAGGAGCTTATGTTCGGACAAGGGTGCCTTGAGCATCTGAAGTCTGTAAAAGGCAGCAAAGCTGTAATAGTTACAGGCGGATCCAGCATGAAGAAAAGCGGAATGCTGCAGAAGGTGATCGACAACCTTAAAAGTGCCGGCATAGAAAGTGAAGTGTTCTCTGGTGTCGAGCCTGATCCGATGTTCAGCACAGTGATTAGAGGCGCAGACCTTATGAAGGGCTTCCAGCCTGACATCATAGTAGGACTGGGCGGAGGTTCTGCTATGGATGCGGCAAAGGCCATGTGGATCTATTATGAGAATCCAGAATATAAGGCTCTTAGCGATATACTGCCTCCAAACGAGTTCCCGAGGCTGAGAAAGAAGGCAAGGCTCATATGCATACCTTCAACCAGCGGTACTGCAAGCGAGGTCAGCAGGTCCATTGTCATAACCGAAGATGGTACACATACCAAGTTCGGCATAGGGAACATGGAGATGATGCCGGACATAGCCATACTTGACCCTGAAGTGACACTAAGCATGCCAAAGGGTATTACTGCAGAGACTGGTATGGATGCAATGACACATGCTGTGGAGGCCTGGGTCTCAACAAGGGCTAACTATGTCAGCGATATCCTGGCTGAGGCCGCGATAAAGGATATAGTTGAATATCTGCCAAAGGTAATGCAGGACTTAAACAACCTGGAAAACAGGGAAGTTATGCTCAATGCTTCCATGACAGCTGGAATGGCGTTCACAAACGTATCCCTTGGCATAGTGCATTCTATGGCCCATACTCTGGGAAGCGTGTTCAGCAAGTCCCACGGTCTCCTTAATGCGATACTTCTTCCATATGTCATCGACTTCAACAGCGGTGAGGCATGGGCAAAGGAGAAGTATGACAGACTGGTGAAGGCAATGGGTCTTGAAGGCGACCTTTCCGCTGTAGTCAGGAATCTTAATAAAAATATGGGGATACCGGAATCACTTGATGTGATTATCACGGACGAGGGTAAGTTCAAGGAAAAGATCGAGTATCTCGTAGACAGCGCACTTGCTGACGGCTGCACAAAGACTAATCCAATCATCCCTTCAAGGGAACAGATGAAGGAATTGTTCTTTAAGGCATATTACGGCAATAAGGCAGGTATATGATGAAGCTTATATGTTATTTATCCAACGGATACCCGACAATAGAAAAAAGCGTAGAGATGGCCCGAATCTACACAGAAGCGGGATGCGATGTCATTGAAGTTGATTTTCCTTCCAGAAACCCATACCTTGAAGGGGAATTCATAGCAGGCAGAATGAAGTCAGCTCTCGAAAACTGCAGCGATTATTCCAAATACATGGAAGGGATAATAAGGATCAAGGAAGAGAATCCTGATACCCAGCTGCTTGTACTGGCTTACGACAATACAGTTGAAGAGATAGGCGAAGACGCCTTTATAAAGTTCTGCACAGAAAATGACCTTACGGACATGATCTATGTAGGAGAAAATCTGGGACTTCAGCAGAAGTTAATAGACAGCGGATTGAAGATATCTTGTTACGTACAATTCCACATGCCTGAAAATGAAGTGGCTGCTGCGAAGAACTCAAACGGCTTCGTATACCTCCAGGCAAAGCCTATGACAGGCAATATCGACCCAAACTATCCAACCCTCAACGATTGCATAAGCCACCTCAAGTTAATCGGGATTGAAAGGAAGATATATGTAGGCGTAGGGATAAGGGACTCTGAGGACATAAGGATGGCTAAAGAAGCAGGAGCAGATGGAGTATTCGTAGGAAGCACCATACTTAAGCTTCATGATAATGTTGAACTCCTGACTGAGACTATTAAGACATTGAAGAGTGCGACATAACCCGTATGTTAATAATGCATAAAAGCGCTCTTCCCGAACCGGGTCATTCGGATTGGGAAGGGCTTGTTCTAATTGTTGAAGAATTCATAAGCTTCACATCAGTAAGAATGCACCATCGCTATAAAACAAAAGATAACATAATGATTATCCTGAATAAATGTATTGTAGATCAGGGTAAGGTTCAGATAAGAATCACCTCACCAGATTACCACCTTAAAATGGCAAGTTTTGTGCACATCCGCTGTATTGTAAACGAATGACTCCGTTAATATAATGGGTTACGAGGATTGAATTACATGTAATTTGTAAACGTTGTGGAACGGAGGAAAAATGATGAAAGGCAAAAGTTCTTTAAGAGGTAAACTTCAGACATTTTCAGGAGCGATGATGGTGCCTGTTATCCTGCTTGTCATAGTTGGATTCTATGTAGGTATCGGAAGCGCATTCACAAACTACATCATTCCTGAGGGGAATATTCTCCATACGGTATTTTCAATGATTACTGGCATAGGCTTCATGATAATGAGATACCTTCCGCTATGGTTTGCGGTAGGCATAGCATTCGCCCTTTCCAAGAAAGAGAAGGGCTGGGGCGCACTCGGCGGACTGTTCATGTTCTTTGCACTTATAACATCAATTTCAAAGTACGCCGGAGCAATGGGCTGGAATGCAACTACAACATCAGTTGAGAGCCTTATCGCATTAGGCTATACACCAGAGAAGGCAATGAACTTCAATTCACTCTGGACTACCTTCGCTGGAATATTCACCTTTGACATGGGAATCTTCTCAGGAATAATAAGCGGTATGGTTGCCGCATGGGCAAACAACAAGTGGTGCGAGAAAGAGTTCTCAATGATGTTCTCATTTTTCTCAGGAACCAAGTTCGTTATAATCATGCTTTCACTTCTTGCGATACCGGTTGCCATAGCAACCTACTACATCTGGCCGGTAATAGCAGGTGGACTTCAGTATCTGACACACTTCATAACCGGATCAGGACTTATCGGTACATTCGTATTCGGAACACTTGACAAGCTTCTGCTTCCATTTGGAATACACCACCTAATAGCGTTCCCGATCGAGTATACTAGAGTCGGTGGAACAATGATGATAGACGGAGTCCTCTATGAAGGAGTCAGGAACATCATAAACGGCCAGGCTGGGTCGGCTACAGCAGCAGGCTATATAACAAGGAACTTCACTACAGGAAGAGTTCTCTTCCAGCTTGCAGGACTTCCGGGAGTAGGAGCAGCGCTCTACTTTACAGCAAGGAAGGAAAACAGGAAGAAGGTCCTCTCCATAGTGCTTCCAGCAGTCATCACGATGATGATGGTCGGAATATCAGAGCCTATAGAGTACACATTCCTCTTCGTGGCACCTGCACTCTTCTTCGGAGTGTATGCACCTCTTTGCGGACTTGCATACGTAATAGCTGAACTGTTCCAAATATCAATAAACGGAAACGCTTTGTTCTTCATGATACCTAACCTGTTGCAGCCACAGAAGGTACATGCGCTACCGCTTCTGTTCCTACTGCCAGCAACATTTGCAATATACTTCTTCATCTTCAAGACACTTATCCTGAAGTTCGACCTTAAGACTCCAGGAAGGGCAGCAGAAGCAGCAGAAGACATAAAGCTCATGAGCAAGAAGGAATACAATGCGATAAAGAACGGTGAAAAAGGCGCAGCAAGAAGCCTCCCAAATGAAATAGTGGATGCATTCGGTGGAGCATCTAACATAGTGGAAGTATCAAATTGTGCCACAAGGCTCAGGGTAACTGTGAAGGATTCCAGCCTCGTTGTTGACGACGCATACTGGAAAGACACACTTGAAGCACTGGGAGTAGTAAGGAATGGCGTATACTTCCAGATAATATATGGAACAAGGGTGACGACACTTGCCACAAAGGTCAAGGACGTCCTCGAGATAGCATGAACTGAAAAATGATCATAGGGGATTGGGTGGCAAGGCCACTCAATCCTTTTGCAGCTTGATGACAAAGTAAGGAGGGTATCCTTTGGAGATAGATAATGAGACTTTAGCAAGAGACTACTTCAAGGTTAAGTTCGAAAAAGAGAAGGATGCGATAATCGAAACCATAGGGAAGCTTGTTGCAGTGCCTTCAGTAAGGGATGAGAAGTCAGCCAAAGTCAATAGCCCATTTGGAATGGAGATAAGGAATGCATTTGATGTTGTAATATCAATTGCAGAAGCACTCGGACTGGCGTGGAAGGACTATGATGGCTACGCCCTTCATGTTGAGATTGGTGAAGGTGACGAGACAGTTGGCATACTTGCCCATGCAGATGTTGTAGGTGCAGGGGACAGGAGTCTATGGGACACAGACCCCTACACTGCGACAGTCTCAGGTGGCCAAATATACGGAAGGGGCGTCAATGACGACAAGGCAGCGATTGCAGGACTGCTGCACATCCTGAAGTTCATTAAGGAATCAGGGTGGAAGCCAGGGAAGAGGGTAAGGCTTATTGTCGGTGGTGCGGAAGAAACCACATGGGAATGCATGGAGCACTATCTAGCGAAAGAACAGGAGCCAACGGCAGCGTTTTCGCCGGACTGTGACTTTCCGGTGGTCAACTGTGAAAAGGGGATAATCAGAGGAGTTCTCAGGAAAAGGGTCAGATCGGAAGAAAGTGGGTTTATTGAATTGAATTCTGAGGAGAGCTATGACAATATGCTTCACAGGCTTAAGGTAAGAGTTGCAAGCAGTCAAATTTCACCCGGCTTCAATTTAACTGAAGGAGCCTTAGAGAAGACCTATGAGACCAAAAGGGTCCAGTCAAGGAATCCCCATAGGTCTGTGAATGCAGCATTTTCGATGCAAGAGGAACTGAAACAGCTATACCCCCATAACGATGAAATTGATATGATTTCAGGGTTTATCAGAAAATGGTTCCCAGATGAGCCTTACGGCGAAAACATAGGGATATCCCATACTGATGAAGAGACGGGAAGGCTAACCATGGCATTGTGCCATCTTAATTATAAGGATGGAGAGCTAGGGGCTGGGTTTGACATAAGGTATCCAAACGGTGTCGATGAAGACAGCCTTCTTGACAGATTGAAGGTAAAGGCGGAAAAGGATGGAATGGAACTGGATATTGTAAAGGTACGCAGACGACTATACCATTCACCAGCCAGCGAGCTTGTATCGAAGCTCCTTGATGCCTATGAATCAGTTACTGGTGAAAGACATTATCCTGTGACAAAGGGAGGGGCAAGCTATTCAAGGGCACTAAAGAACTGTGTAGGCTTCGGACCAACCTTTCCTGGAGAGATACCAAACTCCCATGAGCCGAACGAAAAAATAGACCTGCAAAGCTTTTGGAAGGCTCTGGAGATCTATTTTGAAGCGATAATGAGACTTAGCTCGGACTAAGACTTGCAGGTTATTACAGGGGTGATACCCTGTTTAAGAGGGGTACCTGAAGCCTCGACCTTAAGCGACTTGAGTGAGTCAGGATTTGTCACAATGACAGGGCTTATGAGGTTGCAGCCGTGTGATATTAGCTTTTCCCTGTCGATCCTAATGACAGGAGTTCCGGCGCTGACGTGTGTATCCGGTTCAATAAGCCTTTCAAAGCCTTCACCCTTTAGGTTCACGGTATCGAGACCTATATGCACAAGAAGCTCCACACCGTTATCAAGCTGCATGCCGAAGGCGTGATTGGTCTCAAAGATGAAGTTAAGGAAGCCGTCAGCGGGAGCGACAAAGGTGTCACCGGTCACGTCGATGGCGATACCATCGCCAGCCATCTTCTGCGAAAAGACCGGATCAGGAACAGATTCAAGGTCCACAAGGATGCCATTAGCAGGGGAGAAGAGCTTCGTATTTTTATTTAGAAACTTGAACATAATAATCCCTCCAAAGCAATAATCCTAATTGTATAAGAGGCAAAAGAGGGGTTCAATCATTTACGTGCCACAATTAGGTGAAGAGCAATGTGGCAAAAGTTAAGTGGAGAAGGCTTATGAGGAATCAGGAGTGATTATTCAATAATTACCACATTCAAGAGGCATATTTCATAGGTGGCTGGAGCGTTGACGCCCAACGGTTTGAAGCGGTAAGATTGACACATGGACCTGTAATTCAATTCTCAGAATCAGGAACAGACAGATAATGCAGATTTCAATTATGTAAAGTATCCAGGAGGTATCATGAAACACATTAAGATAGCGGCAGGACTTGCACACGTAAACTACGGCCATATAGCAGCAGTTGTTGAAGAAGCTGTAAATGCAGGAGTGGATTATGTCCATTCAGATGCAGCGGATATGTACAACCTAAAGAACATGCAGCTCATGGGAGGACATCAGATAATCGAGGGGATAAGACCCGTAACCGAGAAGCCCATAGAGTGCCATATCTATACTACTGAAATCGACAGGCTCTTCATAGAGAAGCTTGCGAAGGTCGGCTGCAACATGCTAATCATCCCTGCGGAGGAGTTCATAGGAGCACCTCTTGCATACATCATCAACTACTGCAGGGAGTTCGGAATGAAGATCGGACTTACCGTCGGATGCTACGCACCGCTCTCATTCGTGGAGGAGTCGATATACGACATTGACAGGCTCCATATAGTTACACATGGCGTTGACGAGACAGACGGACAGGAAAATTGGGGATGGAGAAAAAGCGTCACACATATGGTCAAGAGAGCCAGAAAGATGATCGATGAGAAGAATCCAAGGTGCGAGCTTGCCATAGACGGCGGACTCAGGCATGACAACATGGACCTTCTTGTAGAATGCAATCCTGACATCATAATCCTCTCATCAGCCATATTCAGGGACAAGGATGGAATAACAGCAGGAGTCAGGAAGTGCAGGGCTGCGATCGATGCAGCCGCAGCAAGATACGGACTGGAATAGTCCACTTGCATGTTTCATCAAAGCCAGATAAAGATATGGGAGAGACAATGAAAAAAGAACTAATCGCAGATTATTTGCTGATTACGATTTCAAGCCTCCTGATAGCTCTTGGTGTCAGATTGTTCTTCAGTGAACACATGCTGGCACCCGGAGGCATAACAGGCATGTCCATCGTTGTTAACGCACTGACTGGACTGCCTATGGAGGTTGTGCAATTTGGTATATCAGGGCCGCTTCTGGTCCTTGGGATGATATTCCTGGGAAAGAGCTTCGGAATCAAGACCCTGTACATAACGTTCATGGGACCCCTTCTCATGAAGCTGATACCACAGACCCATGTTACAGACAGCCTGCTTGTGGCTTCGATTGCAGGAGGAGCGCTCGTAGGTACTGCCATAGGGATAGCGATACTCAGAGGCTGCGCCACAGGCGGCACAGACCTCATGTCCATGCTTATCAACAGGGTGCTGAAGTTTATGAAGCTTCCGACTATCCTGTTCATCCTGGACGGTACGGTGGTAGCTGCATCAGGATTGATATCAAGAGACATTAAGGTTGCACTCTTTTCCCTGGGAGCACTGCTCGTCATAATAAGGACAATAGCCTTTGTCACCAGCAGGTTCGCACCTGCTGAAAGGACAGCGGCCATATGAGAAGAACACACTGCCGGTCATTTGTTGATCGACAGTGTGTTCTTTTCTGAATAGATCTTCTTAATTATGGAATCAAGCCTCAGCAGATCCTGCTTCCTGAGAAGAGGAGAGATGTTTATCGTGTCCACACCAAGGTCAAGCTTCAGGGGCACTGTAGAAATCACCAGATCCATACCATCCAGTTCAGATTTCCTGAGGAAGGTAGAGGATTTCGATACGACGATGTCCAGCCTGTTGAACTCATGGGTAAGCTTGTTCTTAAGAAGCTTAGATTCGCCTGTACCTCCATGGCAGACAAGTGCTGTCCTGAGAGGTCTTTTTGCCCTTTCAATTACAGAGGCAAGGTGGAGAGTAAGGTATCCGATTTCATCATCACCAATCCTTGAGCCAATGTACTCTTCAAAAACTCCGATCGAGCTCTTTACAACACTGAAGGTGTTTGGATAGTACTTCATTATCTCATCAAGTATAGGGTTGACTACAGTAAGTCCAAACCTGATCCTCGTGACTACAGGTTTCAGGTGAAGAAGAAGGGATGAGAAAAGATCTTCGTCACCCGAAAGGTTTAGGGACAGCATCCTTTCCCAGCGGTTCATCAGTGACCTTGCAAGCTCCACGAGACCTGAGATGTCAGGATCTCCGTTACCGGTGACATATTGGCTAAGTGCATCAAAGTCGTTTGTCTTTGAGCACTTGATGTACATGGTTAAGTTCAGTATCTCATCCTCAGGTATCTCGGTGCCGAAGACATCCATTAGTCTTGTGCATATGTCCCTGGCGATTGCATATTCAGCTGACTCCCTGAGCCTTTTCTGGTTGTTCTTCTGGACTGTTATATAGTGGTTCACCGATATCCGCTTCAGCATTACAGCAAGGTATACAAGAATCACAAGCAGCGATTCATCAGCCATGTTGTACCTGATGAGGCTCTCAGTTGACAGAGCAGTATCCCTAAGTCTCGCAAAGTCGATGTCAATTATCTCCTTGAAGATCTTAAGAGGAGGGGACGTCATGTTCATCTTGACGTCGTCACTTCCAAGGATGTCCTTAAGCTCCATGTAGCTCTTGTTGGAGCAGATGAGAAGGAGGATGGCTCGCCTCAGGTCCTTCTCGTTTGCTGCGAGCTTCAGGCCGTAGTTGGACTTCCTGTATAGCTCCAGTCCGTTCCTCTTGAGCCAGGCATCCACATCGTACAGGTCCTTATGTACCGTTGCCCTGCTGACATGAAGTGTGTTTGACAGGTCTTTTATCCTGAGCCTTGAACCTGAGGTAAAGAGCTTGACTAGAATGTAGTTGACCCTGTCTTCAGGTGAATAGGCCAGAACCATGTGGGACTTTATGGCAAGGTCCTCCAGCACCCTGAGCTTTACAGATTCATCACCGCGTATGGCGATGCCGACACCTGACTTCTTGTCAAGTTTCAAGCCGACGTCCTTCAGCCACTCCTCAAGGACCATAAGGTCGTTCCTCACAGTCTTGTTGCTGCAGTCAACTACAACGGCAATTGAATCTACTGTCATGTATTCATTTTTGCTGAGAAGGTGTTCAGCTATCTCAATAAGCCTCTGGTTCATATCGTTCTCCTGTATTTATAGCAGTTTCCAGTCCGATTCGAAGCCCTTTGCCCCGTTAACTGAAAGCTCGTTGTATATGGCTTTTTCAAGGGTGTCGAAGGTTATGGCTGCATAATGTGCTCCAGAAAGGGCAGCCTGCTGGAGGTGGTAGACGTTCTTTATAGACGCAGCAATTACCTTGGTATCGTATCCGTTAAGTCTTATGACGCTTAAGATCTCACCGAGAACCCTTATCCCGTCATGACCGTTCTCATCGTTCCTTCCAATGAACACGAAAAGGTAATCAGCTCCTGCATCAACGGCAAGGGTTGCCTGATTGAGGTTGAAGATAAGTGTCGCGGCAGACCTTATGTTCCTTTCTTTGAGCATCCTCATCAGCCTCATGCCTTCTTTGGAGAAGTTTACCTTTAATATTATGTCAGGTCTCATCGCAACTAGTGACTCTGCCTGACTCAGCATCTCTTCAGCTGTCTCACCAATGACCTCTGCGGTAAGCAATTTGTCAGTAAGGCCATCAAAATGACCTATGAAGCTTTGGAGTGAGACCTTGTTCTTCAGGTACATGCTGGGATTTGCAGTAATACCGCTTACACCCATTCCAATTGCAGATTCAATTTCATTGACGTTTGCACTGTCTATAAGATATCTCATTTCATTCCCCGCTTTTCTTTGATTTGCCGGCAAGACATGTATAGTCTTTACCGAAATGTATGTTCATACATTATACTGCAGGGGTTATCGGATATCAGACTAGAATCTGCAACTTAGTTTACCACAAGTAAGTGGAACAAAGTAGTCATGATGTGTTGCAAAACAAGCGATATCAGTTAATCAGACATATAAATGCCAGCATTTGCCACAAGTATGAGTGAAATATTGTAGTGGCAGGTCGTATTGAAGGCAAATCAGGTGCTGCTTAAAATCAGTATAAGACCAAATTACAGGAGGAAATAAAATGTTCAGATATCATCAGCCTACAATCATTCACTTTGGCAGGGGAGAACTCGAAAGGCTAGCTGAAGTGTCATCTCGTTACGGCTCAAGGTGCCTTCTTGTAACAACTCCTAACGAGTCGCCGCTTGACAAGCTGTTCGACAGGGTCAAGTCCATTCTTGATAAGGGCGGAGTACAGACGATCCAGTATGACAGGGTAATGCCGAACCCGACTGTTGCGATAGTTGAGGAAGGTCTGTCCCTTGCCATGTCAGAGAAGGTCGATTTCATTTTGGCTGTAGGTGGAGGATCTAGCATAGACACCGCAAAGATCATCGCTCTGACCTATGGGATGGAGAGGATAGATTGGGACTTTATGTTTTCGAAATTCACAAATCCCTTCATGACTTATGGAAAGGTATCACAGTCAGCACTGCCTCTTCTTGCAGTACCAACCACGTCAGGTACAGGAAGCCAGGTCACCCAGGCTGCGGTTATTTCGAGAGGTATTGACAAGAACACCATATTCCACCAGGACAACTTTCCTGTGGAGTGCATAATAGACCCTGAGCTGATGTCGACTCTACCTCCTAGGATCACGGCATCAACCGGGTTCGATGCCTTCACCCATGCGTTTGAAAGCCTTATAAACAAGAGGTCGTCACTATTCACAGAGCTTCAGGGAATGAAGGCAATGGAGCTTGTCATTGAATATCTGCCGAAGGCCCTTGAGGATGGAAAGAACATATCATACAGGGAGATGCTCTCAATGGCTGACACTTTGGCAGGAAGCAGCCTGGCAAATGCAGGTGCAGCAGCACCACATCCTCTTGGAGAGATCATAGGCGGAGTTACACATATATCCCATGGAGAGACACTTGCAATTGTATTTCCGGCGTATGTTAAGAATGCCTGGAAGGACAATGTGGCTAAGTTTGCGAAGGTATCAAGGCTGTACAATAAAAGCCATTTGAATGAAACCGATGAAGTAGCAGCAGAAGCCCTATACGATGAGATAGTCACTTTCCTTAAGGTTATTGGCCTTGACAGAAGCCTCAGTGACCTTGGGGTAAAGCTTGAAGATTTCAATGCGATACTTGAATCGCCTGTACTGGGATTCCTGCTGTTCGGTAGCAAGGATGAACTTCAGGAAATCCTGAGGCAATCATATTGAGATGATAAGGCTGATCTGTATAGACCTTGACGGAACACTACTCAATGACAGGTTTGAAATCCCTGAAGAAAACAGGGAAGCCATGCTTTTAGCACTTGATATCGGAATAAACGTTGCATTGGTATCCGGGCGGCCATACTGCATAACCAGGTATTTCGCAGAGAGCATAAGCGACAAGATATGTCCGATAGGTTCGAATGGTACGTTCTTCAGGCACGAGTCAATGAGATATGAGAAGAAACTGGATAAGTCAGAAATTGAAGAGATATTGGATAAGGTTGAAAAGCATGACCTTACGATCCAGTTCAAAGGTGCTGACTTCATGACAAGCAACAAAAGAGTGGTACCGGACCATCAATACAGACTTATCAACAGAAAGGTAACACATGACAGACAGATGAGGATCTATGAGTCTGCTGACAGGGAAACCATACTGAACCTGGCAGAAGAAGGCATATTCAAGACCATATGCTTCAACAGGGACCCCAGTTGTAAAGATTCAGTATTCAAAGCAAAGAAGGAGCTTCAGGAAACGGACAGATTTGAAGTGGTAAGCTCCCATGTGCAGAATTTCGAGGTTATGAAAAAGGGGACATCAAAGGGCAAGGCAGTTGAGGTGCTTGGATGCCTTCTGGGAATATCAAAGACTGAAATCATGGCGATAGGCGACAATGAGAATGACATTTCCTTATTCAATGCTGCCGGGGTTAGAGTTGCAATGGGAAATGCCAGTGAAGAGCTGAAAGAATTATCAGACCATATAGTCGGGAACAATATTGAATCAGGTGTAGCTGAAGCGATACGAAACCATTGCAGGATAAATGTCCATGCACTGAAAGAAACAGATGATTTTTTACAAAGGTGTTTCAAGATAGGATGAAGAGAACCCTGCGCTTGTATAGTAATACATGACATTCAGCAGCTGATGCGTTGTGAGAATCTAAAGTTAAAAATGTATGATAATATGACAATAAATGGGTTAAAATATAACCAAATTAATAACAAAAGATGAATAATGTGTGTATGCAACCGGACGCTTGATATGGTATAATGCAAATCATATAAGGTTCAGGACGATTAATGCATGGCATAGGGGTCATCATTCAAAGATATTTGAAGTTGAACTTATGCTATTTTTTTAGTCATCATGGATTGGCACAAAATAGGGAGGTAAATCAAATGAAGATCAACTATTTCAAGAAAATCATGGCTATCCTCACTGTTTCAGCGCTTATTACGGCGTGTGGAACAGGAGCGGCTACACCGACAACACCTAATGCACCGACCACACCAGTTGCAGATGACGGATTCCTGTATGTTGCACAGCAGCTCGTAGGTACCATCGACCCTGCTCAGATCAAGGATGAAACTGAGGTGCTGACAGCCATAAACCTTTACGACCCGCTATTCTATCCTGATGTCGCAAATGACTCAATGGCTCCGGTACCGTTCGTTGCAGAGTCTTTCACTGTAGATGACTCGGCAAAAGTATATACGATAAAGGTAAGGAATGACATTACATTCCAGAGTGGAAACAAGCTGAAGGCTGCTGACGTAGCATACAGCATGGAAAGAATGATTGCTATAAACAAGGGCTTCGCATGGCTCTGGAGCACAGTGCTTGAGGATGCTGAGGTAAAGGATGACACAACAGTAGTGTTTACCCTGAAGAACCCGTATGCGCCATTCATATCGACACTCACACAGCTGTTCATAGTAGACTCAGAACTTCTCAAGGCCAATAAGGCTGCAGGAGATTTTGGAGATAACGGAGACTATGGAATGGCATATATTTCAGAACATGCCGCAGGCTCAGGTCCTTACAAGCTTGTCAAGTGGGACAGGCAGTCTTTCCTTGACTTCGAGGCATTCGAAGGCTACTGGAGAGGTTGGAAGGATAACCAGGTCAAGAAGGCACAGATGCTGACAATAACAGAGGAGGCTACAGTCAAGACGCTTCTTGTTTCAGGAGAAGCAGATATGATCCACCAGTGGCTTGCTGTATCTGCATACCAGGAACTCAAGACAGCGAGCGGAGTAGTAGTTGAAGAAGACCCGAGCGCAAAGCTCCAGTACTTCCCGATGAACATGCAGAAGGCTCCTACAGACGACATCAATGTCAGGAAGGCAATAGCATACGCCATCGACTACACAACAGCCCTTGAGGACATACTGGGAAACAGCGTTGCAGCAGCAGGTGCAGTACCTGTAGTGGTTCCAGGAGCAAGTGAAAATGTCAAGCCTGTTACCCGTGACCTTGAGAAGGCAAAGGCAGCCCTTGCAGCATCCAAGTATGCAGGCAAGGGGATCAAGGTAACATTCATGTACCTTGGTGACAATGCACAGCAGAGGCAGTTCGCACAGCTTGTTGCTGCAAATCTCTCAGAGATAGGTATAACAGTTGAGCAGATGCCTGTAAGCTGGGCTCAGGTTACAGAGGCGGCAGTAAAGCCAGAAACAACAGCGAACCTTACTGTAATATCAGACAGCCTCAAGTATCCTCATGTAGACAGCCATACATATGGAATATACCATTCCTCAGCAAAGAGCTCCTATAGGTCCATGAGCTGGTTTGTAGATGCTGAGGTAGACGAGATACTTACAAATGCCAGGAAGGCAGCTACCGAGGAAGAGCAGATGGCGCTCTACAAGAAGTCACAGGAACTTGTCACAGCACAGTTCCCTGCAGTATATCTTGCTAATCCGACACACTACCTGGCATACAGAGATTATGTGAAGGGCTACAACTATACCGGACTCATGGGTTATGACCTCGCATTCTACGGTCTCACCATTCAGAAATAAAAATATTCAGTTTTGATATAACAGAATCAGCATGAAGAAAGCAAAGGGGTTACCCATCAAGGGCATTCCCTTTGCTTTTATCCAATGATGACGGTCTTGCAATTTTAGCGGAATCTCAATATAAAAGATGGAAGTGATACGATGAAAAAATATCTTGTCAAAAGGATACTGGGAATCATACCTGCGCTGGTAGGACTGTCGATACTCATATTCATACTTACACGACTCATGCCCGGTGACTCCATAAGGCTTGCCGCAGGTACTGACGCAACACCAGCGCAGATAGAAGCCCTGAGAGTCGAGATGGGTCTCGATAAGCCTGTATACATCCAGTACCTTAACTATGTGAAGGGCCTTTTCACAGGTGACTGGGGGCTTTCACTAAGAACCAAGAGGAACGTATTTCTCGATATTAAGGATACGTTTGCGGCGACCTTCGAGCTCAGCCTTGTTGGTATGATTTTCGCAGTAGCGATTGGAGTTCCAATGGGAGTCATTGCGGCAGTGCGGAACAACAAGTTCTCAGACCAGATAATAAGGGTAGCGTCCCTTTCAGGCATAGCGCTGCCCAGGTTCTTCCTTGCCATACTACTGCAGTTCATATTCTCCTACCTGCTGGGCTGGTTCCCTGTAATAGGGAGAGGGAAGATAATACCTGCCACCATAACAGGGATGAGGCTTCTGGACAGCCTGCTTACGCTTAATTTTGCAGCATTTGCAAACAGCTTCCAGCATATCCTGCTTCCGGCACTGGCGCTTGCAATCGCTTCAGCAGCCCAGATCATGAGGCTTACAAGGACGAACATGCTGGAACAGCTGAACAAGGAGTATATCGTGGCGGCAAACTCCTACGGACTTCCAAGCAACCTCATATACAACAGCTACATGCTTAAGAATGCCTTCATATCGGTACTTACAACTATAGGCATGCAGTTCAGCTCGCTCATAGGAAGCGCATTCCTTGTTGAGACAGTCTTCGGATGGCCTGGAATGGCATCCTACAGCATAGCCGGGCTTATGTACAAGGACTACAATGCGATAATAGGAGTGACCATGGTAATAGGCGTCATCTTCGCCGTTTCCAATCTCCTGGTAGACATAGCATACGGGATACTTGATCCGCAGATCAGGCTCGGAAAGGCATAGGAGGTGCGGAACAGGTGGAAAACAAAGAACGAGAACAAACAATAGGAAGTATTCAAGCAACAAGAAGATGATAAAGAGGTTTTTCAGGAACAGGATGACGATAGTAGGCCTTATCATAGTGGTGGTAGTGCTGCTGCTTGCTGTATTTGCAGAGCAGGTAGTGCCTTTTCCTGATTCAAACACAATAGCTGTAAACTTCAAGCTGATGAATAAGGCTCCGAGCTCAACCCATATTTTCGGTACTGATGAGATAGGAAGGGACGTACTGAGCAGGACCATATACGGCGCAAGGTACTCCCTCATGATGGCGGGAGTGGTGCTTACAATAGCGGTACTCATAGGAGTCCCATTAGGACTTGTAGCCGGCTATTACGGCGGAATAGTCAATTCGGTTATAATGAGGATAACTGATGTGTTCCTCGCCATACCGTCACTGATACTTGCACTTACCGTAGCAGCTATACTAAAGCCCAGCCTTATGAATTCCATGATAGCCATATCCTTCGGATGGTGGCCATGGTTCACAAGGCTTACCCAGGCGGAAACACTGAAGATTAAGAACGAACAGTACATAATATCATCGGAAGGGATAGGGGCAAGCAAGTTCAGGATAATGTTCAGCGAGATACTTCCGAACTGCCTGCCAACCATAATAGTAAAGATTTCAACAGACGTGGGCTTCGTAATACTTACCGGAGCAAGCCTTGGATTCCTGGGACTTGGAGCACAGCCTCCCACACCAGAATGGGGAACCATGATTTCAGAGGCAAGGGTGTATCTGCCGACTGTTTGGTGGTCATCCGTATTCCCGGGACTTGCTATACTCCTTACCATACTGGGATTCAGCTTCCTGGGTGACGGTATCAGGGACGCATTCGACGTAAGGGCGCAATAGGAGGTTATGACGATGAACAAGGAAAGACTATTGGAAATAAATAACCTCAGCATAAGCTTCAGGACAGATGACGGCGGGATACCGACAATCAAGAACGTGAGCATGCATATCAACGAGGGTGAGATAATCACCGTTGTCGGTGAGTCAGGAAGCGGTAAATCAGTCACCATAAGGTCAATAATGAGGCTCATAGCTGCACCGCCCGCCGTATATACAGGCGGAGAGATAGTGTACAAGGGAAAGGACCTTCTAAAGGCTTCAGAGGAAGAGATGAGAAGACTAAGGGGTAGCGAGATATCGATGATATTCCAGGATCCCATGACTGCCCTGAATCCTGTGTTCACCATAGGTGAGCAGATGGAAAACATCTATATCTACCAGGGGCAGAAGAGCACCCGCTCCAAGCTTCCAAGGAGCAAAAAGGTAATGAGGAAGGAGGCAAGGGAGAGGTCCATTGAGCTCCTGTCCAAGATGAGCCTCCCGAATCCCGAGGGAATTCTCGGGATGTATCCCTTCGAGCTCTCAGGAGGAATGAAGCAACGTGTCATCATAGCAATGGCCCTTATCAAGACGCCAAGGCTGCTTTTAGCAGATGAGCCTGGCACATCCCTTGATGTTACGGTACAGGCCAGCATAAACGAAGAGCTGAAGAGGCTTGTTATTGAAGAGAAGATATCCATGATATTCATAACCCATAACCTTGGAGTTGCAAAGCAGCTGGGCGAAAGGACTTATGTCATGAAGCTGGGCGAGGTGGTGGAGGAAGGACCAAGCGAAGACGTGTTCCTGAATCCACGTGAAGAATATACGAAGAGCCTTATGGATGCTCTTCCAAGAATAGTCTGATGGCGGATGGAGGAAGCGACATGAATGATTATATTATAGAGTTCAAGAATGTAAAAAAGCACTTCCAGCTGTCACAGGGTGGATTTGGAAGGAACAGGAAAATTGTAAAGGCAGTAGATGATGTGAGCTTCAGGGTTGAACGTGGAGCTACGTTTGCGGTGATAGGCGAATCAGGTTCTGGAAAGACCACCATGGCCAAGCTGCTGATGAAGTTTGAAGATATTACAGAAGGCCAGATACTTGTAGACGGTGAGGACATCTCAAAGATTGCATCAAAGGATGCCCTGAAGGCATACAGGAGAAAGGTCCAGATAGTGCATCAGGACCCAACATCATCCCTTAATCCGAGAAAGACCATTAAAGAGATCATCGAGGAACCGCTGATAGTCCATAAAATGGGAAATCAAAAGGAGCGAATGGACAGAGTGACTGAGCTCATCCAGGTGGTAGACCTGCCGGTAAGCTATCTTGACAGGTACCCACATATGCTGAGCGGAGGCCAGAAGCAGAGGGTAGGGATTGCACGCGCAATAGCACTTAACTCGAAGCTCATTGTGCTTGACGAGCCTACCTCGGCTCTGGACGTATCTGTCCAGAGTAAGGTAATTGACCTGCTTAAGAAAATACAGAAGGAATTCAACCTTACATACCTGTTCATCACCCATGACCTGGCACTTGTAAAGAACTTCGCGGATTATGTGATAATAATGCAGAGAGGGAACCTGGTGGAGGAAGGCAGGACAGACGAGCTGTTCCTGAATCCGAAACAGCAGTACACAAGGAAGCTCCTGAAGGCGATACCTGTAATTGGTAAAGAAGAGCAGGCCTTCCTCGACAGGATACAGCTTGACGACCATACAATCTCAATGTGACGAGGTGATCAGATGACAATAACACGAGAAATGATAGAAGAGTTTGCAATCGGTGGCCTCATACTCGGGGCTGGCGGCGGCGGTTCAAAGGAAATGGGGCTAAGCGCAGGCTATGCAGCCCTTGAATATGGTGAGCCAAGGATGATTCCGGTAGAAGAGCTGAAAGATGACGATATCGTAGTTACCATATCAGGAGTCGGTTCTCCGGCATCAAAGGGAGCATACATCGACAACAGCTACTACAACAGGATACTTGAGATGATTACGGAGGAACTGGGTCAGAAGCCTGCAGCCCTCATACCCAGCGAAATGGGAGGATCATCCTCATTCGGTCCTTTCATAGCCTCAGCCATAAACGGCATACCAGTACTTGATGCTGCATGCAATGGAAGGGCACATCCACTGGGAACAATGGGTTCAATGGGCCTGAATGAGACCAAAGGTTACAGGACAGTACAGGTGGCAATGGGCGGAGACCAGTCAACAGACCATCTTGTGGAGATGACAGCAAAGGGCAGCGTACCTGATACTGCGAGCCTTGTGCTTTCAGCTGCCATTAGGGCAGGAGGACTCGTTGTAGTGGCTAGGAATCCGGTTCCTGTTAAGTATGTAAGAGAAAAGGCGGCAGTAGGATGCTACAGCCATTCGCTTAAAGTCGGAAAAGCCCATATGTCAGGCACCACAGCTTTGGAGAAGATAACTAACGTTGCTGAAGTGCTTGATGGAAGGATCCTGTGCCAGGGCGAGATCAGGGACTACAAGCTTGAAACCAGGAACGGTCTTGATGTTGGGGGCTTCAGCGTACATTCCGACAAGACGTACAAGGTAAGCTTCTGGAACGAATATATGGCCATAGACAGCGAAGGAGAAAGGCTTTACACCTTCCCTGATTATATGATGACCTTTGACCTAGAGACAGGAGAGCCCATAACCACCGCCAACATAGCAGAGGGGATAAAGGTAGCCATAGTTACAGCACCCAGGTCAAGCCTGATACTAGGCGGAGGCATGTATGAAGCATCAGGGTACAGAGCTGTTGAGGAAGCAACAGGATTACCTATGCTTCCATATGTACAGGACCTGATAACAAGATAAGAGAATAACCTATATTGGAGGAAATGCAATGCTAATGAAACAGATACTTGAAGTCTTCGAGCTTCTCGACAGTCCGTCAGCAAGTGGAGAGATTGTAAAGGAATATCTACTTTCAATCAAGCCTGACGCTGATGTTGAAACCTACAGGATCACCGGACCTAAAGGAGGTACTGACATGTTCAAGGTCAGGATACCTGGAAGGAAAGGAAAGAAATCAGGAGGAACTGCGCCAACCATAGGACTGCTTGGCAGGCTTGGAGGCCTTGGAGCAAGGCCTGAGATGACAGGCTTCGTATCAGACGGTGACGGTGCGCTGGTAGCTATAGCGGTAGCTGCAAAGCTTTTGTCCATGCAGGCCAAGGGTGACTACCTTGACGGAGATGTATTTGTCTCCACCCACATATGCCCTGATGCACCGACTGCGCCACACAAGCCAGTACCTTTCATGGGATCACCAGTTGAAATGTCTCAGGTAAACCGTGAAGAGGTGACACCTGAGCTTGATGCAGTTCTCTCAGTGGACACTACCAAGGGCAACAGGGTCATAAATACCAGGGGATTCGCAATATCACCTACAGTAAAGAGCGGGTACATACTAAAGGTATCTGAAGACCTTCTTGGGATCATGCAGACTACAACAGGCAGGCTGCCATATGTGTTCCCGCTGTCCATGCAGGATATCACACCTTATGGTAATAATGTATTCCATCTCAATAGCATACTGCAGCCTGCGACAGCAACTGACGCACCAGTAGTCGGAGTAGCCATAACAACAGAGACCATGGTTGCAGGAAGCGCTACCGGAGCAAGTCATTGCAATGATTGCGAAGAGGCTGCAAGGTTCATGCTGGAAGTAGCCAAGTACTTCGGCAAGGGCGATTGCACGTTCTACGACGAAGATGAATTCAAGCTTTTGGAGAATCTCTATGGCTCCATGACTCACCTGCAGACGCTGGGAAAGGCATAGGTAGGAAACTATGAAGGTAGGTGCGATAACTGTAGGTCAGTCACCAAGGATCGATGTGACACCTGACATTATGCCGATTTTCGGAAACAAGGTCGAACTTATTGAAATAGGAGCGCTCGATGGATTAAGCTACGAAGAGATAGCAAAATTCGAACCTGAAGAAGGCGACTATGTCCTTGTTTCAAGGATGAGCGATGGAGGATCTGTCACCTTTGCAGAAAAGCATATTCTTCCAAGGCTTCAGGAATGCATCTATAAGCTGGAGGAACAAGGGGTTTCCCTGATCATATTCTTCTGCACAGGTAATTTTCCTGTGGAATTTGACTCCAAGGTACCACTTATATTCCCCAATATGGTGCTTGGCAACATAGTGCCATTGCTGACCAGGAAGAAAAGCATAAGCGTGCTCATACCTTCAGAACTTCAGGTTGAGCAGGCCAGGGAGAGGTGGGAAAAGCTTGTCGATAACGTCACTGTTTTTGCAGCTTCTCCATACGGAAAGTTTGAAGATGTCAGGTTCGTAGCGGAAAAGCTGATTGAAACCGACAGCGACCTCGTGGTCCTGGACTGCATAGGATACACCCAGAAAATGAAAGATATGGTATACAAGCTGACGAACAAGCCGGTGGTATTGCCTAGGACACTGGCAGCAAGGATAGTAACAGAAATTGCTGATGTCGGATAAATTTTGAGATATATGAACAGAGACCTGCATGGAGCAATTGTTTCCATGCAGGTCTGTTTTTTGCAGTTATATTGAGTTTTCAAGTATTTTGTCAGCCATGTGAAATATTGCAGGCTTTAAGATGTAACCAATCGTCTTACTCGCATTCATAGGAAGTCTCCATAAGCCTTTCGATTTAGCATTGGATAAAGATACTCACCTAAACTACCAGTGAAGGGCATGATCAATAGTACCTCACTACAACCATGTTCCATTCAAGATTTCCCTTGCTTCTCGTGTCATTGGAATAACATCTTGTTGATCAATATATTTGACGTCAAATTTACGGTTTAGTGCAGCAAAATGCCTCATGCCAAAAGCAATTTTTTGAAGATATGAGTAGGTGCCGATGGCACCAAAGGAGATACTATCTGCCTTTATTCCGTAAAGGCTGCGCAGTTCTGGTAAATGCCTGA
>DIWI01000090.1 GCA_002428415.1 Clostridiaceae bacterium UBA6110 | reverse complement strand
AAAGAAGCCAGCTTCAGAGTTCAGTGAGGGTATCCCTTGAGGACCTTTACAGCCAGATGAAGGAAGGCAAGATCCAGGAGCTTCCGATAATAATCAAGGCGGATGTCCAGGGATCCATAGAAGCACTCAAGGGATCGCTTGAGAAGCTCTCAACCGACGAAATCAAGGTAAGGGTAATACATAACGGAGTAGGTGCCATAACAGAGACTGACATATCACTTGCTACCGCTTCGAATGCCATAGTCATCGGCTTCAATGTAAGACCTGACAACAATGCGGCAGCACTTGCCGACAAGGAAAAGGTCGACATCAAGACCTACAGGATCATATACAACGCAGTTGACGATATAAGAGCTGCAATGATAGGCATGCTGATGCCTGACATCAAGGAAGTAATACAGGGAAGAGTCGAGGTCAGGGCTACCTATAAGGTATCCGCAATCGGCACCATAGCCGGAGCATACGTGCTTACAGGAAAGATAACAAGAAACTCTGAGATAAGGCTCATAAGGAACGGCATAATACTTATCGAGACCAAGCTTGCATCGCTCAAGAGATTCAAGGATGATGTAAAGGAAGTCGCAGCAGGCTACGAATGCGGACTTTCCATAGAAAAGTTCAATGACATCAGGGAAGGCGACATAATCGAAGCCTTCGTGATGGAGGAAATCAAGAGGAACAAGCTGTAGGAAGGAGGTTTTCCGATGGCAAGATACAGATCCGGAAGGATCAATGAAGAAATGAAGAAAGAGCTTGCTGCCCTGGTAATGACCGACATCAGGGATCCAAGGCTTACCGCCATGGTGAGCATCACGGAGGTTGAGGTCACAAAGGACCTTAGCTATGCCAAGGTGTATGTGAGCATATTCGGCACTGAGAAGGAAAAGGCTGACAGCCTCAACGCTATAAAGAACGCTTCGAGCTTTCTCAGGCGGGAGATAGGCAGGAGGATGAACCTCAGGCATACGCCTGAGCTGGTCATAGTGCTGGATACTACAATTGACAGGGGCATGCACATTGACGACCTCATAAGGCAGATCTCAACTGACAAGGATGATAAGAATGGGGCTCTTTGAGATATCAAGGCTCATAAGTGAAAAGGATAATATTGCAGTCGTGACCCACGTCGCCCCTGACGGGGACGCCGTGGGCTGCACTCTTGCAATGGTTCTGGGACTTAGGTCGCTTGGCAAAAAGGCAGTCGTGATTTCAAGGGACAAGGCTCCTGACAACCTGACATTTTTGAAGCTCTACGAAGAATATACAGGAACCAGCCCGAAGATTCCCAAGGAATCAGGACTGCTGATTGCACTTGACTGCGGGAACCTTGACAGGCTTTCGCTGGACCTTGACTCGGTTGGAACTGTTCCGGTCATAAACATTGACCATCACCTGTCCAACGACATGTACGGGGTGGAGAACCATGTCGATACGAAGGCATCCGCTACAGCTGAGATTGTCTACAGGCTGCTGAAGCTCATGGGCGTAACCATTACCAGGGATATCGCCGAGAGCCTCTATGCCGGGATAGTCGCTGACTGCGGATCATTCAGCTTTGAATCGACAACAGGAGAAACTCATATCATAGCCAAGGAGCTTCTGGAGACAGGCATAGATTTTTCGATGATACACAGGATACTCTTCAAGACCAGGGATTTTGCAAGGCTGAAGCTAATGGGCAAAGCACTCCAGTCCCTTGAGGAGCGCATGGATGGCTTCGTGACATTCATGTATCTGAATGCAGAGGACTTCAACAGCCTTTCCATATCTGACAGGGATTCAGGAGACATCGTGAATTACGGACTCGAATCGAAGACATGTGATGTGTCCGTGCTCCTAAAGGAGGCCGAAGGCTTCTACAGGGTCAGCATAAGGACGAAATCACTTCTGGACGCAAGGGCCATATGCGAGACGTTCGGCGGCGGAGGCCATGTGCGTGCTGCCGGAGGCAATATCAAGGCTGTGGACGTTGAAGATGCCAAAAGGCAGATTCTGGCGATAATAGAAAGGATGCTGCCTGATGGACGGTGTGATTAACATATTCAAGCAAAGAGGCGAAACCTCATTCAAGTGCGTGTCAAGAGTCAGGAAAGCCCTGAATGTAAAGAAGGCAGGACATACCGGAACTCTCGATCCTGAGGCTGAAGGCGTACTACCCGTATGCGTGGGCAGGGCTACCAAGCTTGTCGACTACATAATGGGAAAAGAAAAGACATATGTTGCAGGCTTCGAGCTTGGGCTGGTTTCTGACACCCTGGATGCCTTTGGCGAGGTAACACAAACTAATGCAGTGGTACCTCCGGAGGAAGAAGTCAGGAAAGCATTTGCAGATCATATCGGGAATACCCTTCAGACTCCGCCTATGTACTCTGCCCTCAAAAAGGATGGAGTGAGGCTCTATGAGCTTGCAAGAAGCGGCATCGAGATTGAAAGGGAAGCCCGTGAAATAGAGATAACATCCATCGAGCTCCTCGCCTTCGATGGCAGGAGAGGCTCGGTAAGGGTTGACTGCGGAAAAGGCACCTACATAAGGAGCCTTATAGATGACGTTGGAAGGGAGCTATCCTGTGGTGCTGTAATGACAAGTCTCATGAGAGAACGGACAGGTCCGTTCACTTTGGAGAATGCTGTTACAGTGGAAGGGCTTGCTGTTGAACCGACAAAGCATCTGATTCAAATGGATGAAGTGCTGTCAGAATATGACAGTCTGACGATACCGGAAGGCTTCAGGAAGCTTCTTATCAACGGTGTGAAAATCAAGGACACCAGGGTGACAGGCTTGGCAAAACCTGGAACATACAGGGTTTATTCGGAAGAGGGGAGTTTCCTCGGGCTCGGAGAGCGCCTGGAAGACTTCTTCTATCTGAAGCTCAATCTAGTGTGAGGTTGAAAATGATAGTAATAGATGAGACATACAAGGGTGAACTGAATGAGGGGACATACATCGCACTGGGGAGCTTTGACGGGCTTCACCTGGGCCACATGTCGCTAATCAACAGGGTAGTGGATGAAGCGCTTGCCGATGGTGTCAAGAGCATGGTTTATACGTTCAAGAACCATCCTCTGACTGTCGCAAAGCCTGAAGCAGTACCGAAACTCCTTATGGACAACGAGCAGAAGCTTCATCTTCTGGAGAGCTCAGGTATTGATGTCACAGCGATGATTTCATTCACGAAGGGCTATATGATGACCGGACCTGAAGAATTCATAACCATGCTCATGGATAAGTACAACGCCAAAGGCATAGTTGTAGGGTTCAACTACAAGTTCGGCTACAAGAACAGAGGAAATGTGGAATCCCTAAGGGAGCTGTCACAGAAATACGGGTTCAAGCTTATGGTCCTTGATGCCGCGAAAATGGAAGAGGCAGTAATCAGCTCAACAAGGATCAGAGACCTTATCATAAATGGACATGTAAAGGAAGCGAACGCAATGCTGTTCGAACCGTTCATGCTCAGAGGAACCGTTGTCGGCGGACGCAAGATAGGAAGAAAAATTGGCTTCCCGACTGCGAATATGACCTATGACAACAAGTACCTGATACCCAAGATAGGAGTTTATTACACCAATATCTGGGTTAAGGGAAAGCTTCACCGGGGCATAAGCTCCGTTGGCTACAACCCTACCATAGATGAGGGCCAGAAGCTCACAATAGAGACCTACATACTGGACTTCAATGAAGATATATATGGCGAGGAGGTCAGGCTCTACTTCATGGAATACATGAGGGGGGAAGTTAAGTTCGAAGGACTTGAAGCACTGATAGCACAGCTGAACAAGGACAGGGACTTAGCCGCTGAAAAAGAATTGGCACAACTTCTGTAAATAATTTACAGAGTAAGGGGCATTGTGGTATAATGCAATTTGGAACCAAGTTCTATGATATTAGGATTGCCATCTTTTATCTTGGGCTTAGGGGATTTTAAAATTCAGGAGGAATGAAAAATGATTGACAAGGCAAAGAAACAGCAGATCATCGC
>DIWI01000054.1 GCA_002428415.1 Clostridiaceae bacterium UBA6110 | reverse complement strand
GCAACAGTAATTTTTCAAATATTTTCAACAAAAATTATCCGATTCATACCTCTTGCTCAGCATATGCAAAAAGCAGATAAAGCCCTGCGTATCATTTTGATATGCAGGGCTCATCAACTACTTCAGCCTATGCGTATAGAATCAAGGCCATCCATTTGAAAGGAACAGTTCCGACATTCTTAATTGAGTGCTCATGCCCCTCATGAGTTATAAGGACATCCCCCGGATATACCATCTTGACTTCTCCATCATCAGTAGCCTCAGCTTCGCCCTCAAGCACATAATATATTTCAAAATCTCCAACATGCACATGGCTTCCTACTGATGAGCCGGGTGCCAGCTCCATCTGGCCATAAAGTCTTCCCTTTTTGCATAAGCCTTCTATGTCAGTGACATGCGTTGTCTTCGAAATGCCTATTCCGCCCTTGTTCTTGTCAACTTCTGTAACCACCAGGTCTTTATTCCTAATTAACATAATAACCCTCCCCTAATTCTTAGAGTTCTTTCCCTACCAGCTTCTCAAAGTACTTAAGCATTGCACTGTGGTCAGAATCCGAATCTCCTGTTTCAACAAGCTCATATACGATCTTTGCTGCCAATTCCGTGAACGGCATGCTCATACCTGCAGACCCTGCTGTCTCCAGAACATTCTGAAGGTCTTTCTTATGAAGGGAAAGTCTGAAGCCAGGCTTGAAATCATGGTTAAGCATCATTGGCATCTTCGCATTCATTACGTTGCTTCCTGCAAGCCCTGCCTTAATCGCATCAAATATCTTCTCGGGATCTGTTCCTGCAAGCTTGCCCAGCAGCATCGCTTCTGCCACCGCAGCAATGTTTATTGCCACAATAGACTGATTTACAAGCTTTGCAACGTTACCGCTTCCAATATCGCCAACAAGCACTACTGACTTTGCATTCGCAGCTATAAGATCCCTGTACTCATTGAAGTCACTCTCGGATCCTCCAACCATTATTGCCAGTTGCCCGCTGATTGCGCCAGGTTCACCTCCGCTGACAGGGGCATCCAGCATCCTTATTCCCTTAATGGCCAGCTCTGCCGCCACTTCCCTTGCGGCAATAGGCGAAATGGAGCTGTTGTCTATGACTATGCTTCCCTCTTTCATGCTCTTTATCAGGCCATTTTCACCAAGCACCACTGATTTGACATGAGGCGAATTTGGAAGCATAGTTACAACGACATTGCATATCTTCCCGACTTCAAGGGGACTCTCCGCCATCTCGGCACCAAGCTCTGTAAGTTCCTTCACAGCAGCCTCGTTAAGGTCGCAAACCACCAGCTCATATCCTGCTTTAATCAGATTTTTTGCCATAGGTTTTCCCATGATACCTAATCCGATGAATCCGATCTTCATAAAAACCCCCTATCCTACTTGTTTACAACGTTAATCGGGTTGCCTGCCATAAAGGCTTCAAGATTCTCAACCGCTGTTCCCATAAGCCTCGCCCTTGATTCAAGAGGCGCCCACGAAAGATGTGGAGTTATTATGCAGTTATCGACCTTAAGTAGTGGATTGTCTGCAGGAATTGGTTCTACCGAAACTACATCTATGCCGGCTCCAAAAACCTTCCCGCTTTCAAGCGCATCTGCCAGATCCTGGTCAACTATTAGAGGTCCGCGGGAATTATTGATTATTATCACGCCATCCTTCATTTTTGCAATTGTATCCTTGTTTATCATTCCCGTGTTCTCAGCTGTCTGAGGGCAATGGAGTACGATAACGTCAGATTTTGCATAGAGCTCATCAACCTCGACATATTCAAGGTTTTCACCTACCAGCGATTCATCCTTGAACGAGTCATTTGCCAGTATTTTCATACCGCATGCCTGAGCGATCTTCGCTGTGCTTCTGCCTATCCTGCCCAGTCCGATTATTCCCATGGTCTTACCCGCAAGCTCTATCAGGGGATAATTCCAGAAGCAATAGTCCTTGCATTCAGTCCATGCTCCAGCCTTGACTGCAGCATTATGTTCTCCAACATGATGGCATATCTCCAGGAGGAGAGCCATGGCTGTCTGCGAAACAGCTGCAGTTCCATATATAGGAACATTGCTCACAACTATACCTTTTTCCTTTGCGGCTGCGGTGTCAACTACGTTATAGCCCGTGGCCATTACGCCGATGAACTTAAGATTAGGAAGCCTGTCCATGATTTCTCTTGTTAGCGGGGTCTTATTAGTATAAAGGGCTTCAGCATCCCCAGCCCTGCTGACTATCAGATCCACATCTTTGGGATTACTTGATGTCCTGTCGTAAACAGTCACTTCACCAAGCTTCTCCAGTCCTTCCCAGCTCAAATCCCCTGGATTTAATGTATATCCGTCCAAAACTACAACTCTCATATTATTCCTCCCTGATCAAATTTATGATATCAATAAGATTATGTCCGCTCCTCGACAGGCGCAGCATTTTCCTTCAGTGCCTTCTTCTTCAAATTCTGCTTATATATGTAGGTGGTGAGTATCGGTGTCAATATTGCAGTCGTAATGGTTGATGCTGCGACAAATGGTGTTGCAACTATGGCTGCCTGCGCAAGTGAAGGGTCTGCAACAGCTATGGCTGCAGGTGTCCCGACGGCATTTCCTGCAGTACTCGAGCATGCAGCACCTGCGACTCCGGTTCCGCCGGTAACCTTGTCAGCCCAGATATTGATTGCTCCACCTATGCCAACTGTGATTAGTCCCAATAATATGCCAGCAGGACCAGCCTTAAGGATCATGGCAAGGTCAAGCCTGGTTCCAAGTGCAAGTGCCATCATAGGTATCATGATGGTTCCGCCTTTCATGAGGAACTCCTTCATTTCTTCATCCAGATTACCAAGGATCATACCAAATATTATTGGCAGAATAACTCCAACAAGGGTCATGAAAGGTATGTTAGCTATACCTGCAGTACCAAGAGCTATCATTGTCAGGAAAGGTCCGTCGTTTATCGACAGGACAGAAATTGCACCAACTTCTTCCTTTGTGCCGAATTCTGCGGTAAGAGCTGCATAAAGGCCACCGTTTGTGTTCGTGACAGCAGATATTATCGCAAGTGATGAAAGTCCGAATAACCCGTTGGATCCCATTAACGCGTCAACCGCCAACCCGATACCGACACCGACGGCAAATTTGACTAAAGTAGTTACTCCACCTATCTTCAGCGCCTTAGGAGCTGATTTGAAGCTCATTCCAGCACCCATGCAGATTAGGAAACCTCCTATGAATGCGTTATGGTTCCTGGCAATTTCAGTTACAAATCCTCCCATTGCCCAGACCTGAGGAAAAAAGGTGTTGATTATTGCGCTTATTGCCATAGGTACAAGCATCATTCCTCCCGGAACTTTCTCTATGGTCTTCTTGATCTTCATTGATTTGCCCCCTTCTTGGTTGATTATGTCGCAGCAGTTCCCCAATCACAGCATGCTACAAACAAGTATAAAGAACCCTAAATTCAAATCGCTCAAGAGCACCTCCTCGCAGATATCGTTTACAGCTATTAAAGCAATATCCGTGCCAAGAAAAAAACGTTCATATTACCTGATGCTCTTGCATTCAGAATAAATGAACGTATATTTTTCATTCAGCTACGTATAAATTTTATACATTCTCCAGTTTCTTATTGAGCGTCGCTCTGGTTATGTTAAGTCTCTCAGATGTTCTTGTCTTATTATAGTTTTCATCAGACAGGACCTTCAGAATTATCCTTCTTGTAATCTCATCCAGACTTCCATCATATGAAAGGTCATTGGATTCATTACCGCTTTCGCTGTGGAGTTCTCCCAATATTCCTTTTATGAAATCAGTCTGATATTCTTCACCGTCACCTGTCAAAACTATTTTTTGGACAACATTTTCAAGCTGCCTCACATTTCCAGGCCATGTATAGTCATTGAGGACCTTCATCCTATGCTTATCCAGTTTGACCGGTTCCTTTCCATATTTTTCGCAGTACATCTTCATGAAATGGTCGAGCAGAACCTCTACATCGCCTTTTCTTGACCTCAGGCTCGGCAGGTCAATATTAAGCACATTGATCCTGTAGAACAGATCCTGCCTGAACTGCTCCATGTTTACCATATCCAGAAGCTTTCTGTTGGATGCAGCGACCACCCTGACATCAACCGGGATTATACTTTCACCTCCCAATCTCATGACCTCCTTCTCCTGCATTACGCGAAGCAGCTTTGCCTGGACATCCTTATCCATTTCACCTATTTCATCGAGAAACAATGTGCCGTTATGAGCCAATTCAAAGACGCCCTTTTTGCCGCCTTTCTTCGCACCCGTGAATGCCCCTTCATCATATCCGAACAAAGTACTTTCAAGAAGGTTTCCTGGAAGAGTAGCACAATTGATAGCGATGAAAGGACCTTCCTTCCTGCCGCTTGAATTATGTATAGCCTGGGCAAACATCTCCTTACCCGTACCGCTTTCTCCATACAGCAGAATGGTTGAATCTATGGCCGCGTATTTCTTTGAAAGAAGTATAGTTCTCTTCAGCTCATCACTTTCACCAACTACATCGTCAAAAGTATTCTTTGCAACCAGCCCGCTTTTTGAAAGCAGCATCCTTATCCGTTCCTCTTTCTCCTGAATCTTTGTGACATCCTCAAAATTTATCACTGAGCCAGTGGTAATGTCCCCTACACATATCGGAATCTTGCTCATTGTAAGCATATATTTGTTTGTGTTGAACACGTAGTTGGTTATGGATTTTTCCGATGCCAATATCGCACCGATGGCAAGATGCCTCAGAGCGGATGAAATCCTTTTTCCGAGCACATCATCACGCTTTACCCCAAGCATTTTTTCCGCCCTCGGATTCAGAAACACAATCTCATTCTGCTCATTCACAACAAGTAATCCTTCACGGAGACTTTGCAGTATAGTATTCAGCATGGAGCTCTTTTCTCTTTCTTTCAGAATTGCTTCACATATGTTCGTTGCCCTGTCAATTGCGTCTCTTACCGCTTCCTTGCCTGATTTGATAAGTTCATAAGCAAGCCCTCTCCGTTTTGCTATCCTGACTGCAACTGTATCTCCGATTACAATATCAACACCCATGGAGCATACCAGGTCAACCTTTTCCTCTATTTCTGAATCAAGCACGAAAGGAAAATAGACGATCTGAAGGTTCATTGTCTCCTCAAGGGCCTTAATTCCGGAAATTACATTATCTGATCCTATTACAGCTATTTTTTTGTCCCTGTGCTTGAATATGCACCTTAAAAGGTCATATCCCCCAACCTCGACTTCAACTACCGGAATATCGACAGCTTCCCTAATGAGCTTTGCAGTGCCGCCTCTGCTTATGATCACCTCAGTTTCAGCTCTTATGTACTCCCTCGACCTCTCGACGCCCTCGAAAAGCTCTCCTTGGACTACCTTTAAATTCAACTTATGTTCATCAACAATCTGCTCTGCGATTGTTTTCATCTCTGTGTATGTTGCGATGAATAGAATTGTAGGAAGCATTCGCCCCTCCTCCTGAATATAAACACTGAATCACGACTTGATATTTAAGTATTAGCTCAAGCTGATATCCACACTCTATATTGTATTTCAATCATCACATAATGACAACGATTCCAATTTCATTTTATGAATCGTTACCTAAATCACCGTCTGCACAAAGGTGTATAAAGCTAAATATATATCATTACATACAAAACAAATCTATCTTTATGGTATAATGTTATAAACACGTTCGAGGAGGCTGATTACTGACATGAGCTCCCTGAGGAAGATAATACCTTATGTTGCAATCCCTGCCATAATCTTACTTATTAGTACCATTACAGGATATGGCATCTGCATCATATACAATATTTTCGGTATTCCATGCCCAGCCTGTGGTTTGACCCGAGCATCACTTGCAATTTTCAGACTGGATTTACAGTCATCCCTCAAATATCATCCTCTTCTGATATTCGTCCCCTTCCTGCTGATAAGTGCAGCACTGGACAGGAAAAGGATTTTCTATGCATTATCATTCCTGTTTATTCTTGTTTGGCTAATCAGGCTCTACTTATATTTTCCAACCCAAGACCCTATGACATTCAATAAACAGTCACTTGCTGCAACCCTCTTCGAACTTATTACTGGGAGGTAATAGAAATGGTCAAAAGAAACGTCGGCGTAAGCATACTGCTTAGTATCCTGACTTGTGGAATATATACTATCTTTTGGATAATATCAGTTAATAATGATGCCGCGAGACTTTCCGGTGACAAAGAAGATGGCGGAATGGCAATACTTCTTATGTTAATAACCTGCGGCATATACTCATTTGTATGGATGTATAAGATGGGAGACAAAATTGAAAGGGCAGGCGGAAAGAATGATGGAACCATTTACCTTATTCTGTCTATATTCGGTCTGGGCCTCGTTTCCATCGCATTGATGCAGACTGAACTCAACAGGCTTTGAAATCGGAATTGAGATCAAATAAATCCGCGCAATATTTCTATTGACAGGACAGACAAAATGCTTATAATTGAAAATAATAATCGGCATTGACGAGAAGAGTACGTTATGTGCAATGACAAAGAGAACCGGGGATGGTGTGATCCCGGTGCAGGAGCATAGCTGAAGAACATCTCAGAGCCGCCAGAGGAAAGCC
>DIWI01000060.1:9249-21684 GCA_002428415.1 Clostridiaceae bacterium UBA6110 | reverse complement strand
CAAGGATCAAGGAGCTGGATGAGAACAACCTCACCCTGACTGTAGATCCGGGTGTAATGCTGATGGATATAGCAAAGTATGTTGAGGAAAGAGATTTCTTCTATCCTCCTGACCCAGGTGAGAAGACAGCGACCATCGCAGGAAACATCAACACAAATGCCGGAGGAATGAGAGCCGTAAAGTATGGTGTGACGAGGGACTACGTGCGTGGCCTCGAGCTCGTAATGCCTAACGGTGACATAATGAAGGTTGGAGGCAAGGTCGTAAAGAACAGCTCAGGTTACAGCATCAAGGATATGGTTTGCGGATCTGAGGGAACTCTTGCTGTAATTACCGAAGCCACACTGAAGCTTCTTCCTCTGCCGAAGAAGGTAATAAGTCTCCTTATCCCTTTCCCGAACCTTGATATGGCAATAAGTACTGTCCCGAAGATCATAAAGTCAAAGGCAGCTCCAACAGCCATAGAGTTCATGCAGAGGGAGGTAATACTTGCTGCTGAACAGTTCCTTGACAAGAAGTTCCCTGACAATTCATCTGATGCTTATCTTCTCCTCTCATTCGACGGCAATAGCACTGAAGAGATTGAGAGAAGCTACGACAAGGTTGCCAAGCTATGCCTTGAGGAAGGTGCAATTGATGTGTTCATCTCGGATACAGACGAGAGGAAGCAGAGCATATGGTCCGCAAGAGGAGCTTTCCTTGAAGCGGTTAAGGCATCCACAACTGATATGGATGAATGCGATGTCTGTGTTCCAAGAGACAGGGTCGCAGATTTCATCAAGTATACACATGAGCTGGAAATGCAGTTCGATGTCAGGATCAGAAGCTTCGGTCATGCCGGAGACGGAAACCTCCATGTGTATGTGCTCAAGGATGACATGAACGAGGAGCAGTGGAAGAAAAAGCTTACCGATGTTTTCGAGTGCATGTACAGCAGGGCAAGGGAACTTGAAGGTGTCGTATCGGGAGAACATGGAATAGGCTTCGCAAAGAGACCTTACCTCTTCGAGCAGTACGATGAATCCTATATCTCATTGCTTAAGAACATCAAGCTTGCTTTTGACCCAAGGAACATCCTTAATCCAGGAAAGGTCTGCCAATAAGGATCTGCACTAAGATTCGCAACTGCAAATTTGATAACAATACTAACATTTGAATCACTCCGACAGAAGAAGAGCTGCTCAGCTCTTTTTCTGTTTGAGCAAATTGTTACATGGTTCTTGCTCCATATGTGTGCGATTTTAGGACATGAATAAGAATTAATGAAAATGTCAGCGTTTTTGCTGCGTTCTAACTTTATTTTGCATGTTCTAACTTTGTATACAATGTAATATAATGGACGTAAAGGTGTTGCGATATACATGCGATTGTTGCGGGAATGGTGAAGTTATGAAAAAAATTGGTTCAGTACAGACAAAGGACCAGATAGCTGACATACTAAGAGAATATGTCATATCTGGAAAGCTTGCTTCTGAACAGGAAATCGTTCAGGAAGAGCTGGCAGACCAGCTTCAGCTATCAAGGACACCGGTCAGGGAAGCTCTTCAGCAGTTGGAGAAGGAAGGCTATTTGGAAAGGTTGTCCAACAGACATATGAGGGTAAGGGCAACTTCACCGGATGAAATAATGAGAGTGTTGATGATAATTGCAGGTATTGAATATGAGCTAATGGATATCATACTTTCCAGGGGTATCGGAATTTCCGGACTGGAGGAGCTCTATGGTAAGTATCTTGATGCCTTGGACACATCACAGGTTCATAAGGCGAGAGTCTATGAACTTGAAATACACAAGGCAGTATCTGATATAACAGGATATGGATACCTGGCAACGCTCCATCAGAGGCTTCTTGCAGGTTATCCACATCATGCAATAATGAATTCCGAGAAAGATTCCGATGGTCGGGTAAAAAGCCTTGAGGTAATTATTAAGTTACTTAAATTGAGAAGCAAGCCTGAGCTTAAGGCTGCTGTCGAGGATTATTATTCGAAGCTGGCTGAGTGTTATGGAGGGGAGAACAGCAAATGAAGAACTTAAAACCAATAAAGCTCATCCCTGCCAGAGAAATGGTAGCAATAAGACTGAGGGAAGCGATAATGCTCAGGGAGCTGAAAGAGGGCGACCTCATAACCCTTGAGGATATTGCAAATCAGCTGGATGTATCTATAACCCCGGTAAGGGAGGCTTTCCAAATACTCGAAAGTGAGTTCCTGATCAAGAGGAGACCTAACAAGAGCGCCATAGTACTTGGAATATCACACAAAAGTCTAAAGGATCACTATGAAACGCGAATGATACTGGAAAGCGAGGCTGCAGCCATGGCTGCCAGAGAGGGATCTGATATTTCAGAATTACTTGAGATCCACAATGAGACCGGCAGAATGCTTAATGAAGGCAATGTCGACGAATATTCGAATTCGAATTATTCGTTCCATCTTGCGATTTGGAACGCTTCAGGAAATGACAAGATAAAGGCCCTTCTGACATCGATATGGAATGGACTGTCAATGGATGCGGCAATCACAGAAATGGAATATGCAAAGTTATCCTACAAGGAACATTCGAGCTTAGTTAAGGCAATATCAGCCCATGACATTGAACTGTCGAGAAAACTCATGAAAGACCATATCAAGAGGAGCTATAGCAATATCCTGACGAGATTTGGGAAAAGCGACGAGGAAACTGCTCGGGGAAAATAATGTAAACCCACACACCTGTTTTCAGAGTGTGTGGGTTTTTTTGGCAACTGCTGTCCATTGTCCAATAAACAAAATATAGATAAAACAATAACAAAATATTTAATGTAAACGATAAATTTCCTATTGACAGCGATAAAGAGTGATGTTATCTTCTAATTGTATACATTATCAAATATTAATGATAAATGATTACGGGTTACCGAGATGCGATTCCAAGGAGGAAAAAGGTATGAGCAACAGACAAGCAGTTCTGGACATGACAGATATCATGTCAAAATTTGTGTCATTGGTTGGCAAGAAGCTGCCTGACGATGTCACCGAGAAGTTGAAGCAGCTGTCCGACAGTGAAGTGGTTCCGATGGCTAAGATGATTTATGAATCTATGTTCCTGAATCAGAAGATGGCTTTGGAGTTCAACAGGCCGTCATGTCAGGATACTGGCGTTATCCAATTTTTCGCCAGAGTAGGAACAAAGTTCCCGCTGATTGACGATCTTGAGGAAATACTTAGGAATTCAGTAGTTGAAGCAACTAAGAACGCACCGCTAAGGCACAATGCCGTTGAAACATTCGATGAGAAGAATACTGGAACAAATACTGGCAAGAAGGCTCCCTGGATCGACTATGAACTGGTTCCTAACTCGGATAAGATTGAGATAGATGTCTATATGGCAGGCGGCGGATGTTCACTGCCAGGAACAGCAAAGGTGCTTATGCCTTCTGCAGGATATGAAGAAATAGTACGATATGTGTGTGAAGTAATGACTACATACGGACTCAATGCCTGCCCTCCGCTTCTTGTGGGAGTTGGAATTGGAACATCTGTAGAAACTGCAGCAATCATGTCAAAGAAAGCACTCATGAGAAGAATTGGCACGCACAATACAAATGAGCTTGCTGCTGACCTTGAAAGAATGCTTGAAGATGGAATCAACAGGATAGGCCTAGGACCACAGGGCCTCACAGGATCGGCTTCAGTAATGGGTGTTCACATTGAGAATGCGGCAAGACATCCTTCGACTATAGGAGTTGCAGTCAATGTCGGATGCTGGTCACACAGAAGAGGAACGATTGTCGTTAACAGCGACAATACATATGAGCTTCTTACACACAAGGGGGTAGAACTATGAAGAAGATACTGACTACACCGATAAGCTCAGCAGACCTTGAAGACCTCAAGGTAGGTGATGTGGTTTATCTTAACGGACATATAGTAACCTGCAGGGATGTAGCCCACAGAAGGCTTATAGAGTATGGAAGGGAACTGCCGGTCGACATAAAGGGCGGCGCAATATTCCATGCCGGACCTATTGTCAGGAAGATAGAAGGCGAAGATAACAAGTACGAGATGGTTTCAGTAGGACCTACAACCAGCATGAGAATGGAGAGGTTCGAAAAGGACTTTATTGCTCAGACAGGTGTAAAGCTTGTAGTTGGAAAAGGTGGCATGGGCAAGGACACAATGGAGGCATGCATGGAGCACAAGGCTGTTCATGCTGTATTCCCCGCTGGATGTGCGGTTCTTGCTGCCAAGGAAGTAGAAGAGATTGAGAGAGCGGAGTGGATGGACCTTGGAATGCCTGAAACCCTATGGGTATGCAGAGTCAAGGAATTCGGGCCTCTCATAATATCGATCGATACTCATGGAAACAACATCTTCGAGCAGAACAAGGTAGTCTTCAATGAGAGAAGGGACCAGGTTGTCAAGGAGATTTCAGAGAAGGTAAAGTACATCAAATAGACTTATGAGGCATTAATTTACAGGGGGAAACATAATGTTAACTTTCATCGCATTAGCAATGATCATAGTCTTCATCGTAAGCCTTTCTTCCAGGAAGCTGACTGTATTCGGAGCACTCACTCTGGTTCCGTTCGTATTCGGAGTCATCGCTGCAATCGCTACAGGCAAACCTGTGCTGAATGTCTTCAACTGGATCAAGAATGGTGTATTTTATACCCAGAACGCCACAACAGGAAAAGTATCAATGGGAGTCATATCACCTGCGATCATAATCCTTTTCGCGGTACTGTTCTTTGGTGTAATGCTTTATGCCGGACTGTTCGATCCGCTCAGCCTTTATTTCATAAAGAAAGCCAAAGGAGACCCGCTAAAGGTAGCACTTGCTACTGTTCTTGTAACAAGTGTGGTTACCCTTAACGGTGACACGACTACCACGATAATAATAATCCTCGCAGCCTTCCTGACTCTCTGGAAACAGATGAACATGAAGCTCATATATCTTGCTGTAATTACAGTCGCACCAATTGGAATTTTCAACCAACTGCCATGGGGAGGACCCACGATAGCTGCGGCTACGGCGCTTGATGTCGAGATCAGCACACTTTTCGGAAGCATACTTCCTGGAATGCTGGTAGCTGAAGTTTTCGTCATATTCATGGCATACATGCTTGGAAAGAAGGAGAGAAAAAGACTCAACTTCGATCCTAAGACAACATCGGAGCTTCATCCCGAATTCGTAGAGCAGATGCTTGATGCAATAAGGAATAATGAGCCTGAAAAAAAGAGACCCAAGCTTTTCTGGTTCAACCTTGGACTTACTCTGCTAGTTTTGGCACTTCTCCTTATGGATGTAGTGCACGGTTCAGTACTGTTCATGCTTGGAACTGCCATTGCCCTTAAGGTGAACTACAGGACTACTGATGCTGTCAAGGGAATAATGGATGACCTTGCTCCAGATGCGCTTCCACCTGCTTTAGCTACTCTTGCAGCTGGTGCCTTCTCTGGAATTCTTGCAGGAAGCGGAATGTCGACTGCTCTTGCTACAAGCATTGCAGGAATGATTCCTTCAGGACTTGGTGCTCATATGGCACCGATATATGCAGTGATCGCTACTCCGGCAATTACCTTCCTTCCACAGGATGCCTTCTACTTCGGTATTGCATCAGTGTTGTCAGGGGTCATGGGCCAGTTCGGAATCACTCCGGAACAGGCAGCTGTCGCTTCAATGGTCGGTCAGTCATTCAGACTTGTAAGCCCGGTAATTCCTGCGCTATATATGCTTTGTGAAAGGACGGAAACCAACTTCGTCGATTTCCAGAAGGAATACGCAAAGTATGCATGGCCAATCCTTGTAATTTACCTGGTTGTACATACTGTCACTGGTGCAATGCCACTGTAAAAAACACTGCTGTCGTCTGATTCAGGATTAGGATACCTCTTTCCGGCATTCTTTGCTGGAGGGAGGTATTTAATGATAGTAAGGAATTCATTATGAACTGGTAAGAAAGGAGGGAGTGCATGGGACTGTTCGACTTATTCAGGAAAAAGAGACAGGAAGCTATACCTGAAATTCCTGAAGCTCTATCTGAGAAACCTCCCGTTGTTCAACATGGGATTGATTTCACCATGGATGTCTCCGAAGAAGAGAAGGAGACGGTATCTGTAATAGCCTCCGCAATCGCAGCTGGAAGCTGGCCGGACTCAACCTTCAGGATAAGGAACATCAGAGGTATAGATACAGGCAGGGAGATTGCTGCTGCAATAGTATCTGCGGTAATGGCAGGAGATAGGCCGGATTCGCAGTTCAGGCTTGTCAGTGTTACAGAAGTCAAAAATGAAAGGTAAGGTAGCATAATGTTAAGAAAGTTCAGGATAAAGATAAACGAGAAAGAATACATGGTGGAGATGGAGGAGCTTGGTACAGCTCCCGGACCTGGCCCAATATCAGCGGCTCCGTCAGTGGCTGCAGCGCCTGTACAGGCTGAAGCGGCAGCGGCTCCGGTAGCACCACCTGTACCTGTTTCAATCCCTTCAGGCGAAGGAACAGCCATCGATGCACCCATGCCTGGCACCATAATAAGCGTGCAGGTGAAGGCAGGGGACCAGGTTAAGGAAAACCAGGTGCTTGTAGTTCTTGAAGCGATGAAGATGGAAAATGAGATAGTATCTCCCAAGGACGGCATAGTTTCGGCAGTGCATGTGACAAAGGGATCTGCCATCGATGTCGGAGCACCTATCGTCACAATCGCATAACTTAGGAGGAAATACCTTGGAACAGATAATAGCTGGAATAATGTCAACCACAGGGCCACAGGTAATAATGATGGCGATCGGATGCATCCTGATGTATCTGGGAATAAAGAAGCAATATGAGCCTACGCTTCTGGTACCGATGGGTCTAGGAACCCTTCTTGTCAATTTTCCCAATTCGGGACTAGTAACTCAGGCCGGCAGCGAATCCGAAGGGGTCCTGAATGTCCTCTTCAATGCCGGAATTGCCACAGAGCTTTTTCCACTTCTCATATTCATAGGCATAGGCGCCATGATCGATTTCGGACCGCTGCTTCAGAATCCGTTCATGCTCCTTTTCGGAGCCGCAGCTCAGTTTGGAATATTCTTTACTGTTATAGTCGCTGTAATATTCGGGTTCAGCATCCAGGAGGCTGCATCGATAGGAATAATCGGGGCAGCAGACGGACCTACCTCGATATTCGTTGCCAATGAGCTTGCCCCGAACCTTCTCGGCCCCATATCTGTCGCCGCATATTCATACATGGCCCTGGTTCCGATAATCCAGCCATTTGCGATAAAGCTTGTGACCACAAAGAAGGAAAGGGCCATAAGGATGCACTATAAGGCATCCAATGTCTCAAGGCTCACGAAGATACTGTTCCCGATAGTCATCACAATAGTTGCAGGCTTCATAGCTCCGGCATCTCTGCCCCTTGTAGGGTTCCTGATGTTCGGAAACCTTCTCAGGGAGTGCGGAGTCCTTGACAGGCTGAGCAGCTCAGCACAGAACGAGCTTGTGAACCTGGTTTCCATACTCCTTGGACTTACAATATCTGTAAAGATGACCGCTGACCAGTTCTGGAACCTCCAGACGCTCATGATAATCGCTTTCGGACTTGTGGCATTCATAATGGACACCATAGGAGGAGTTCTCTTTGCAAAGTTCCTGAACCTATTCAGGAAAGAGAAGATCAACCCGATGATAGGAGCTGCCGGAATCTCTGCATTCCCAATGTCTGCAAGGGTAGTGCAGAAGCTGGCTACAGAGGCTGACAAGCAGAACTTCGTGCTCAACTACTCAATAGGCGCCAATGTGTCAGGGCAGATCGCATCTGTAATTGCCGGAGGACTGATCCTCTCCTACTTCATGTAGGATAGCCCTGAAAGGAGAAAATAATGATTTTTGATTTTGATCCTGAACTTATAGGACAAGCACTTGAAATAATGGGATTCGGAATGGCAGGAATATTTGTTGTCGCACTGATCCTTTACTTTGCATGCCTGATGCTTCTCAAGCTGTTTCCTAACGGCAAGTAGAAGAGAGGAGAAACCAAATGGAAAAGAAGATACGATTCATGGATACGGTGCTGAGGGATGCCCACCAGAGCCTCATCGCAACCAGGATGTCCACAGAACAGATGCTCCCGATACTTGAGACCCTGGATGAAGCAGGATACCATTCACTGGAGGTATGGGGAGGTGCAACCTTCGATGCATGTCTCAGATACCTCAATGAAGACCCATGGGAAAGGCTAAGGACAATTAAGAAGCATGTCAGGAAGACAAAGCTCCAGATGCTGCTGAGAGGTCAGAACCTGCTTGGATACAAGCATTATTCGGATGATGTGGTTGAGGCCTTCATAGAGAAGTCCATTGAGAACGGCATAGACATAATAAGGGTTTTCGATGCACTCAATGACCTGAGGAACCTGGAGACTTCGGTCATGGCTATAAAGAAGTATGGCGGACACTGTCAAATGTGCATATGCTATACGATAAGTGAAATCCATACTATAGAGTACTACGTAAACCTGGCTTCTGAGATGGTCAGGATGGGTGCTGATTCCATTTCTATAAAGGACATGGCAGGAATACTTACACCGGATGTAGCCTACAGACTTGTGAAGGGGATTAAGTCTGTTTCAGACCTTCCGCTTCAGGTACACACACATGCCACATCAGGTATCTCAGAGATGACCTACCTCAAGGCGGTGGAGGCTGGGGCTGACATCATAGATACTGCAATATCCACCCTGTCCGGAGGAACAAGCCAGCCTGCGACAGAATCCATGGGGATAGCTCTTGAAGAGATGGGGTATGACACAGGCCTGAACTTCGAGAAGATAAAGGTAGTTGCAGAGCATTTCAAGCCTATACGCGACAAGTACAGGAAAGACGGCTTACTCAACCCCAAGGTCATGGATGTTGAACCTGACACTCTGATCTACCAGGTACCGGGAGGCATGCTGTCAAACCTTCTTTCACAGCTGAAGGATGCAAAGAAGGAAGATGACTATGAAGAGGTGCTGAAGGAGGTTCCGAGGGTAAGGGCAGAGCTTGGATATCCGCCGCTCGTAACACCACTTTCCCAGATGGTCGGAACTCAGGCACTAATGAATCACATAAGCGGCAAGCGATATAAGATGGTACCCAATGAGATCAAGGACTATGTGAGGGGGCTTTATGGCACTCCTCCTGGCGAGATTTCCCAGGAAATGACAGACAGGATAATCGGTGATGATGAGGTCATGACATCAAGACCTGCAGATCATCTCCTTCCTGAGATGAAGAATCTAAGGAAGGAACTTGGTGACCTGGCAGAATCTACGGAGGACGTGCTCATGTATGCACTGTTCCCGACTCTCGCACTGCCTTTCCTCAAGAGAAGAAAAGACCCTTTCCATGATGTGCAGGTACAGAACGTAACTGTGTACATATAAAGAGATGTATATAGAAGGACCTCACTGCCGAAGTTTGGCAGTGAGGTCCTTCTATTCAAAGCTCGAATGTACGTGTTCTGAAGGCCTCCATCATTTCACTGGTAAGGCTTATCTTGAGCTCAGCTGGTGGGATATCCTCCCTCTCCATCCATACTCCAAGGGCAAGCTCATCCTCCTCGATGGTAATCTTATCGTCACCATCAAGCTCTGCATAGAAGCCAACCAGTAAAGTGTCAGTAAACGGCCAGGGCTGGCTTTTGTAGAACCTGAGGTTCCTGACCTTTAGCCCCACCTCTTCAAAAACTTCTCTTTTCACAGTCTGCTCAAGGGTTTCGCCGATCTCCGCAAAGCCTGCCACAAGCGCATAATTGGCGTAAGCGCGGCCCGCATATTTTGTAAGGAGCAGCCTGTTTCCATTATGTACACCTACTATTACGCAAGGCGATATGGTTGGATAGGTCTGGAATCCACAGTTTTCGCAATAAAGCATGCGTTCCTTGTCAGAATGGGCCATTGGCTTTCCGCATCTGCTGCAGAACCTGTGGTTAGCGTACCAGCGGTTAAGCTGCCATCCTACAACACCTGCGAATGAACGCCAGTACTTCGGTTCAGTCCTGAACCTGCTGGTGCTTGCATAAGTCCAACCTTCCACAGAATCAAGTCCCTTTTCATCGGTCAGATAGTAGTTGATGTCATCAATGCTGAAGAGGAATGTGGCATTCTCCATTAGGTGAGGATGACCTGCCTCGAAATCTGAAAACGAAGGATACCACAGCTTGTCCTTGTCTTCCCTCACAAGGACCTTGTCACCGTCATAAGACAGGAATAGGTCGCCTGATTCAGCCTTTTTTACCTTGTAGTTGTTATCAAAAATTCTGGGTTCTATATCCTGTATCATGATTTACCGCCTTATCAAATTATTGTGTGACTTTTTCATTGTTCAGCTTAATTCTACCAGAATTACGTTGCATAACAAACATAATATACAGGTGAGCAAGGTTCAACTGTGGATAACTTCATTCAGCCTGGGGATCATTCGGGATTATTCAGATGTTTTTAGTCTCATCGAGGTGGTAAAAAGTAGCGGAGTAAATGAAAAAATAAGGGAAATCTACCTGATAAGCCGAACATGTTCAGTGTCGGATAAAATGACGCATTATATTTAAAAGCGTCGCTTTTGACAACGAAACCAATTCATATATCTGTCAAATGGCCTTATTTCAGGCCGTTTTTTTATTGGCATGGTTATTGCTAAATATGAGACGTCGATGTAATTGTTTACGAATCAATACGAGGAGGGAAAAAATGGAAAGATTAGCGATTATGGGAGTCGGATCTCTGGGTACGATCCTTGGAGCCCACATTGCACAATCGGGAAGGCAGATCGACCTGATCGACGTCAACAGGGAGCATGTGGAAGCGCTTAGGAGAAACGGGGCAAGGGTAATCGGGCAAAAGGAGATGCTTGTTCCGGTCAATGCGATGACACCGGACGAGATGGAAGGCATCTACGACCTGGTATTCTACATGACAAAGCAGACGTACAATGAAGCAGCGTTTGCACAGCTGAAGCCGCATGTGGGGGAAAAGACTATCATCTGCACTCTGCAGAACGGGCTTCCGGAAATAGCAGTAGCTGAGGAGTTCGGCGAAAACAGGACTATGGGTGCGCCTGTAGGCTGGGGAGCAACCTGGGTTGAGCCCGGAGTATCAAGGCTAACTACAGAAGTCCAGGACATGTTTTTCACACTTGGTACTGTGAGCGGGGAGATCACTCCGGAGGTAAATGAGATCAAGGAGATCCTTGAGTGCATGTGTCCGGTTGAGATCTCAACTAACCTTATGGGTCTAAGGTGGGGAAAGCTGCTTATGAATGCAACGTTCAGCGGGGTATCAACGGCACTTGGCTGCAAGTTTGGTGACCTGATGGAGAATGACAAGAGCTTCAGGGTGCTTCAGGTTGTTGGAAAAGAATGTATCGATGTCAGCAGGGCTGCAGGTATAAGTATGGCGCCTTCACATGGATTTGACTTCGACCAGAGGCTGGATTACTGGGATGAGCCAAGCAGGCTTGAGGCCGAGAAGGCATATAGGTTCTTCTGGAGACCGCATCTTGAGCTTGTTGCAAGCATGCTCCAGGACCTGCAGAAGGGCAGGAAGTGCGAGATAGACGCCATCAACGGAGTCGTATGCGAAACAGGGCGCAAGTTCAATGTTCCGACTCCAATGAATGACAAGGTGGTCGAAATAGTCAAGAAGATAGAGAATGGCGAACTTAAGTATGAGTTTTCAAACCTGGATCTCTTTGAGATCTAGACAGAGGATAATAGAAAAACAGTAGGAGGAAAAAATGAGGACAGCAATTTTAGGAGCTGGTTCCCTTGGGACGATCATGGGAGCTGTGGTATCAAAGAACGGCGGGGATGTGGTTCTTGTCGATTCATTCAAGGAGCATGTAGATGCTCTGAATGAGAAGGGGGCTACAGTAACCGGGTATCTTGACCTTAAGAACATACCTGTAAAGGCGATCACTCCTGACCAGATGGAAGGTATCTATGATGTTGTGATAGTACTTCTTAAGCAGACTGCGAATGCAGTGGCACTTAGAAACCTTCTTCCCTTCATCAATGAGGACAGTGTTGTTTGCACACTGCAGAACGGAATACCGGAGGAGGCGGTAGCTGAAATAGTAGGGAGTGACAGGACAGTAGGCGGAACAGTCGGATGGGGCGGCGGCTGGATAGCTCCGGGAGTATCACAGCTTTACACAAAGCCTGAACATATGAGGATTGAGATCGGAAGCCTTGATGGAGCAATCACTGAGAAGCTTAAGAGGGTAGAGGCATTTCTTAAGTTGGCCGGAGATGTGGAGATCAACACCAACCTTTTGGGTATAAGGTGGTCAAAGCTCCTCATGAACAGCGCTCTCAGTGGAATGTCTGCAGCTCTCGGATGCACCTTCGGTGAGATCATCGACGATGAGAAGGCGGTAAGGTGCGCGGCACATGTTGCCGATGAACTCATAAGGGTAGCTGACCTCAAGG
>DIWI01000060.1:8941-9210 GCA_002428415.1 Clostridiaceae bacterium UBA6110 | reverse complement strand
CACAGACCTCAGAAAGCCAGCATGATGCAGGATATGGAGAAGAGCAGGCCATGCGAGATCGACTACATCAATGGCATAGTATCTCAAAATGGCGACAAATTCGGGCTTGAGACTCCTTTCAATGACCTGATCGTAAAGATAGTCAAGGAATTTGAAGCTGGGATAATACCATTCCCGACAATGAAGAACCTTGAAAGATTCAAAGTACCTGAGCTTTAATCTGGTGAAATTAAAAGTTATGGCCCATAATAATAAAAAGGAAAGAGGGA
>DIWI01000060.1:0-8875 GCA_002428415.1 Clostridiaceae bacterium UBA6110 | reverse complement strand
GGCATGGGTATTTGGGAGTCGTTTTCTGAGTTCTACATGACCGGATACTTGAACTTCTTCAAGAACTATTTCTTCATATTCGCGGCATCATCACTTTACGCAAAGCTCATGGAAGAATCAGGAGCAGCGATTGCAATAGGCTACAAATTCGTTGACTGGTTCGGATCAAAGAGAGCAGTTCTCATAGTGTACCTCATTACCGTCGTTCTCACATATGGAGGCATAAGCCTTTTCGTAGCAATTTTCGCTGTAACACCAATAATCATGGTGCTCTTCAAGGAGGCTGACATCCCGAGGCGACTTGCTATCGGTGCATTCGTTGCAGGATCAGCGACTGTCAGTATGACGGCTATGCCGGGAACACCTGCGCTCACTAATGTAATACCTACCAGATTCCTTGGAACATCCATCACTGCTGCACCTACACTTGGAATAGTTGCTACGATAATGATGTCAGTTATGATCCTTGTTTACCTTAAGTGGGAAGAAGGAAGACTCAGAAAGCTTGGAGAGCATTTCTCCTATATTCCTGGAACTGACCATACCATGTATGAAGTTGACAGGACCACTCTTCCATCAGCAACAATGTCTTTCATTCCTCTGGTTATAGTAGTTGGAATGATAATCGGACTTAAGAGTGTCATACCAACAGCTACAGCACTTATAGTACTTGCCATGCTCACAGCTTCAGCTGTCGCACTTGCTTTCTTCTGGAACAGGATCAAGGACAAGAAGGCGACTATAAACACAGGTCTTGGCGGTGCCATTGGCGCAATTGCAGGTCCTTGCGCAGTTGTCGCATTCGGTACTCTTGTTCAGAAATCGCCTGCTTTCATCGATGTGGTTGCATGGATAAACAGCTTCCAGATGAACCCTTACTGGACTGGAACACTCGCAACAGCGATAATATCCGGTGTAACAGGATCATCATCAGGCGGAGTAACAATTACTCTCCAGACCTTCGCTGAACAGTTCAAGGCATCGGGAGCAAACCTTCCGATACTGCACAGGCTTATATCCATTGCAGCAGGAAGCCTTGACTCACTTCCACATTCCAGCGGACTATTCATAATGTTCAGCTGGCTTGGACTTACCCATAAGGAAGGCTACAGGTTCGTTGGAGTGGTATCAGTAATCGTTCCGCTTATAACCTTCGTGGTGCTTACTACTGCAGTCATAGCAATGGGATTGTAGCATAAGGACAAAATTTAATAGCTAACAAGAAAGATTCTGAAAAGCATAACCTGCTTATCAGAATCTTTTTTCACTGCATATTTAAGTGGCGGGTGGCAAATCATGATCATGGAAACAGAAACTGCTCTGGAATTTTAAATACTTTTAGTTTATTCAGTCTATACCATGCTTCTTCATCTTGTCATAAAGCACGCTTCTGTTTATTCCAAGTGCTTCAGCAGCCTTGGTCTTGTTGCCTTTCGATGTAAGGAGAGCCTTTATTATAAGTTCCTTCTCTGCAACATCCTTGAAATCGTCCAGTGTTTTTGGAGCTTCAGACGCTCCTGGATTCTCACCGTTCCTGAATATCTTCTTCATAAGGAATTCGAAGTCATCAACCTCGAGTATCCCGATCCTTTTCATAACAGATGCCCTTTCGATGACATGCTCAAGCTCACGGATATTTCCTGGCCAACTGTAGTTCCTGAAAAGCTTCAGTGCTGAACTGTCGATTGCTGAGATTCCCAATCCATGGGTCCTGTTGATCTTGTCTATGAATATCTCGCATAACGCAGGTATGTCCTCATAGCGCTCGCGAAGCGGAGGGATGCTGAGCTCCACCACATTCACCCTGTAGTAGAGGTCCTCACGGAACTTGCCGGTTCTTACGAGCTCTTCTATGTTCTGGTTTGTGGAGCTGATTACCCTGACGTCAATCTTTATTGTCTTAAGGCCGCCTACCCTTTCTATCTCTCTCTCCTGAAGCACCCTAAGAAGCTTTGACTGGAGCTCCAGGGACATCTCCCCGATTTCATCAAGGAGTATGGTGCCGTTGTTTGCAAGCTCGAACTTGCCTATCTTGCCGCCTTTGACTGCACCTGAGAAGGCACCATCCTCATAGCCGAACAGCTCTGATTCGAGAAGGTCCTTTGGTATTGCGGCACAGTTGATCTTGACGAACTTGTTCTCAAAGCGATTGCTGAGCATATGGATTGCATTTGCGAATACTTCCTTGCCGGTCCCGGTTTCTCCGGTAATAAGGACTGAAACAGGAGAGTCGGCGATCTTTTCCACTACTGATTTGAGCTTCTGCATTGAAATCGAGTTGCTGGCGATTGAATCAATTGAGTATATCTCTTTTCTCAGCTTCTTTATTTTACTTTTATAAACAAGGTTTTCATTCCTCAGCTTTTCGATGGTTTTGCTCATCTCATCAACTTGTTCCATGCCAAATGTGAAGTTAGAAAGAGCTCCCAGGACTTCACCTTTGTCATCTCGTATGAGTATCCTGTTGCAAAAGGCAAGGTCACCATTCCTTAGTACAAAAACATCGCCGATTATTTCCTTGCCGGTTTTCAGGACATAAGGAATCTTCGAATTTGGAATTATCTCAAGTATAGGTTTGCCGATATAGTCATCATCGTAAATCCCAAGGAGCTCCTTGTACGACCTGCTGATGAAGACAATGTTTGCATTTTCGTCTGTCATTATTGACAGCGGCATCGAGTTCACTGCATGCTTCATTATGTTTTCAATCTTATCTTTAGATAACTCCATTCACAAAACCCCCTCGTGAAAACGAAATCAATTTAAAGTATAACACTACTTTCATGCAAATATACAATTGTGACGAAAGTAACGATATTTGTTTTTNNATTGTTGTATAGATATCCCACAATTATCGTCTCGAACTGTCGGATTGGGATACATCATAAGTTTGAAAGCCGTGATAATATGCTGGAATCATTACGTTTTAAGAGATTGGGTGTTTGGCATGGATATTGCTTTATAGGTGTAGAGATAAATCATATACCCGGCAGTTTGCTGAGGAAAAAGAATTTGGAGGAGATAAATATGGGAACTGAACTCAAGAACAAGGTAGTCATAACTGCAGCGCTAACTGGTGCTGTTACCAAGAAGGAGCTGAATGAGGCGATACCGCTGACACCGCATGATATAGCTGAGGATGCATATGCATGCTGGAAGGCCGGAGCATCAGTCGTTCATCTTCATATGAGGGATGAGGACGGCAATGGAACAATGGACAGAGAAAGGTTCGCTGAAACTATAAAGCTTCTCAGGGCTCATGAGGATTGTGATGTTGTAATTTGCGCAACCTCGTCGGGAACAACCACCTACAAGGCAAATGAAGACGCCAGGATGGAGCATTTCAAGACGATTCCTGAAATTGAGCTTGGATCCTACGATGCCGGATCTATGAACTTCGGAGGAGCTTTCCTTTTCGACAATAACCCTCAGTTCCTGGACAAGCTTGGAAAGACTTATCTCGACTATAACGTAAAACCGGAGATTGAAATATTTGACATGGGTATGCTGAGCAATGTCGAGTACCATCTTAAGCAGGGTACGCTTGCAGGGCCTCAGTACTATCAGCTTGTGCTTGGTGTCACAGGTGGAATGAAGGCTACTGTTGAGAACCTTGTATATCTCTACAACCATCTTCCGGCAGGCTCTGTATGGTCAGCATTCGGTATAGGCACTGGACATATGCCGATAATGTACGCCACATTGGCGCTTGGCGGCAACATAAGGGTCGGACTTGAGGACAATGTCTACTATTCAAAGGGCGTCAAGGCGACTAACGTAATGCTGGTCGAGAGGGCTGTCAGAGCAGTCGAGGTATTCGGCAAAGAGGTTGCTACATCATCTGAGGCAAGGGAGATCCTTGGATTGAAGCAGCTGGAGAGATAGAGCCAGGACATTCTCTTAATTTGGGGTCTGGTATGTAATCAAAAAAGTGTCTCTTTACCGGGACACTTTTTTCACAGCTGCTGAAGGTTATTGTTCATATCGAATTTGTGTTTATGGGAGCAAGTGAAGCATGAAATGGAAGGATGATTACAGGAAAAAACTGAAGACTGCAGCTGAGGCAGTGAAATGTGTAAGATCTGGAGACCGGGTTTTCATTGGAGCAGCATCCAGCATAGCACAGACGCTTGCAGATGCCCTTTATCAGCGAATGGATGAGCTTCATGACGTCACGCTCAGCGGTGCTCTGATTTTAGCTCCTCAGAAGTGCTTTGGAAGAGATGCCAGGGGACACTTCAGCTTTTCCACCTTCTTTATGGGACCACAGGAGAGAATGGGCTTTGAGAATGGGGTCGTAGAATACTGCTCCATCCATCTCAGCAGGATTGACCACTGGTGCAGGATAGTGGCAAGGCCGAATATTGCCTTCCTTGATGTTTCCAAGCCAGATGATGAAGGGTATGTAAGCTTTGGTGCCACAGGTCCTGCACTTTTTGGCAGCATTATTGAAGCCAGTGAAACTATAGTCCTGCAGGTGAATGACAGGACCCCTTATGTCTACGGTCAGGAAAACCGCATGCATATAAGTGATGCAGACATCATCATAGAGACCAGTCATCTGCAGCCATTTGTCAGAGATTCTGAGCCAAATGATGAGGAGAAGGCCATCGCATCACATATCGTAAGTGAAATACCAGATGGTGCGACCATCCAGCTTGGCATAGGAAGGATAGCAGGAGCTGTAGGCTATGGGCTTGGAAACCACAGGGACCTTGGAGTCCATACTGAGCTCATGACTGATTCAATGAAGTACCTGTATGAGAAAGGCGTGATTACAGGAAGAAAAAAGAAGCTGCTGCCGGGAAAGATGACAGCATCCTTCACATTTGGCTCACCAGAGCTGTATGACTTCCTTGATAGAAATAATGACATGCATTTCGCCCCGTATACCTATGTGAACAATCCTTACACCATAGCCCAGCACGATGACTTCATGTCAATCAACACTGCTCTGATGGTTGACCTGACGGGACAGGTGCACTCAGAGGCTATCGGTCTTTCCCAGTACAGCGGGACCGGAGGCCAGCTCGATTTTGTCAGAGGGGCCCAGATGTCAAAGGGAGGGAAGTCATTCATTGCTCTTTCCTCATCAGTTGAAAGCAGCAAGCGAGGAAGGACAAGCAGGATAGTGCTCTCTGCTCCACCTGGTACTGCGGTGACCACTCCAAGGACAGAGGTGCAGTATGTGGTGACGGAATTCGGCTGCGTGAATCTGAAGGACTTGACTATGCAGAAACGGGCTCTGGCATTGATTGAGTTGGCCCATCCTGACTTCCGTGAGGATTTGCTGGAAGAGGCCATTAAGGCTGGGTTAATGGGAAATGTCTGATTCCTGCAGTTGATTGAATGTGAGGCTTTTATAGGTAAAGGGGTGAAGAATGGTGTCAGATATCAAGGTTGCATTGGTAACCGGATCAGGAAGAGGCCTAGGCAAGGCTATCGCATTGAAACTTGCCTCTGAAGGGATAGATATTGTCGTGAATGACATGGATGCAAGAACTGCTATGGAGACCGCTGATGAGATAAGGGTATTGGGAAGAAAGGTTCTTGTATCAGGTGCAAATGTTGCGGATGCAGTTCAAGTTGAAGAAATGTTCGAGGATATCAGTGAATGCTTCGGAAGACTAGATATTCTGGTGAACAATGCCGGTATAACGAGAGACAGCACATTTTTGAAGATGACATCGGAGCAGTGGCAGCAGGTTCTGGATATCAACCTTACAGGAGTGTTCAACTGCACAAAGCCTGCTGCAATAATGATGAAGAATGCTGGCAGCGGAAGGATCGTAAACCTGTCCTCAATTGCAGCCCAGAATGGCAACATCGGCCAGGCGAACTATGCCGCGACAAAAGCCGCTGTAATTGGAATGACAAAGACACTTGCAAGGGAGCTGGCAGTGTATAATATTAATGTGAACGCAGTTGCACCTGGTCTTATAAGGACTCCGATGACTGATGCGATACCTGACAAGGTAATGGCAAGGATGCTGGACTCCATTCCCCTTAAAAGGATTGGGAAGCCTGAAGACATCGCCAACCTGGTGAGGTTCCTCACTTCGGAAGATTCTTCCTATATTACAGGTCAGGTCATTGGGTGCAACGGCGGTTGGTACATGTAGCATTCGTCTAACAGGGGGGATATCAATGAAGGATGTTGTTATTGTCAGTGCTTCAAGGACACCTATTGGAAGCTTCATGGGTGCATTTTCAGATGTCCAGGCTAAAACTCTTGGTGCTGTGAGCCTAAGGGAGACAATCAGAAGGTCAGGAATTGATCCGAGGATAATCGATGAAGTGATAATTGGGAATATAAGCGGAACTGACCCCAAGGGCAACCCTGCAAGGGAAGCGGCACTTGATGCCGGTGTCCCTATAGAGGTGCCTGCTTTCACTGTGAACAAGAACTGCGCATCCAGCATAAAGAGCGTTTCCCTGGCTGCTGCATTAATTAAGGCCGGAGAGGCTGACATAATGCTCGCTGGTGGTATGGAAAACATGACAAGAATTCCCTACGTGATTAGAAATGCCCGCAAGGGTCTCAGGATGGGGAAGGACACCATAGATGATCTCCTGTCTGACCTTCTTGAGGGAATGGGACTGACTGCCGAGAGGCTTGCTGAAATGTATAATATCAGCCGTGAAGAGCAGGACAGGTTTGCTTATTCCAGCCAGATGAAGGCGGTGAAGGCCATGGAATCAGGGTCCTTCGATGATGAGATAATTCCTGTGGATGTGATCACCAGGAAAGGGACTGTCACAATATCAAAGGATGAAGGGGTAAAACCTGGTACGACGCTTGAAACTCTTGCAAAGCTAAAGGCTACCTTCAAGAAGGACGGAACAGTGACTGCCGGGAACTCATCAACAATCAACGATGCAGGAGCTTCAGTGCTCCTTATGAGCAGCGAAAAGGCTAAGGAGCTTCAGCTTAAGCCATTGGCAAGGGTTGTCGGCTGGGCATCTGCAGGCTGTGACCCGGTCATCATGGGTATCGGCCCGGTACCCGCAACCAGGAAGCTGCTTGAGAAGACTGGAATGAAGCTCTCTGACTTCGGGCTTGTCGAGCTTAACGAAGCGTTCGCTGCGCAGAGCCTTGCTGTCTTAAGGGAGCTTGATTTCGATATTGACAGGGTAAATGTAAATGGCGGAGGAATTGCACTTGGTCATCCTACTGGAGCTACCGGGTCCGTCCTCATCACAAAGCTCATATATGCAATGAAGAAACGCAATGTGGAAGCTGGCCTTGTCACCCTTTGCATTGGCGGCGGCCAGGGCATGTCCATAGCAATAGAGAATATGTAGCAGTGGGAATATATTTGCAGCTGTTGCAACCATCTGGAGGATGTCGTTATGAAAAGGAAAATTGCAGTTATCGATGCTACCAGGGTTTCCCTGGCACCTGTTGATAATACAGTGTCAGCACTGTATCCTGAGCTTGAAGTTATTCACCTCATGGATGAGGGAATGTCTTTCCTTGCAAAGGAAGAGGGAAGGATATCGGGAGCGAATCTTTCCAGAATGGTTTCACTTATAAACAGGGCTGAAAGTCTTGGTGTTGATGGAATATTGCTCTCCTGCACCATATTTTCCCCGTATATAGAGCTGTTAAGGTCATTCGCTGACATACCGATTGTCGCAGCTGATGTTGCGATGTTTGAAAAGGCAACAGCTGACTACAGAAATATCGGGGTGGTGGTTACCTTCCAGCCTACTGTAAGAAGCGTATCAGAGGTACTTGAGAAATGCAGGGAAAAAGGAATGGAGTTCAGAGCTGAGATAAGGGTCGCAGAGGGTGCGTTTGCTGCACTTTCAAGAGGCAGTGAAGAGGAGCATAACAATCTTGTCGCAGAATGCGCCAGAGGACTTTCTGAAAGCTCAGATGCGATAGTCCTGGCACAGATGTCCCATATGCGCGCAGTACCATTGCTTTCTGACATTAAGGTTCCGGTGCTCACCAGTCCGCCTGTCAGCCTGAAGCTGCTTATGGATAAGATTGAAGAAAGATAAGCCTGACCAGGAATGATCAGTGTAACCTGATTCAGCTGAATAGTGAGTATTAATATCAGAATATGTATACATGCGAACCCGTATCAGGTTGGAAGACAGCTTGATGCGGGTTTGACGTTTTTGAAGTTTACACATTTCCATCATAAAAGGAGTTTGTGGAAATCATTAAAGGATATGTGGTGAATCTCATATTTGGTAATCAGGGTTTTTTACGCTCTAATGATTGGTAGTGAATGATGCATAATCAGCAGTTCTGGAAACTGGGTCATACACTAATGATATAGTGATAGGAAAGGAAAACCTGCCATTAATTCCAATGCACAAAAAAGTGAATCTTGAATCACAACTCAAATAATGGTGGTATAATTTATTGGTCAAAAGAATGAAAATGAAACTGAGGAGTTAGTATGAATAAGAAGGATATATTGGAGCTTAAAAGAAGGCTGAAGAAGGATTACTGCACATTCAGCAAGGTGTGCGGCTGTTATGTCAACGGAGAGAAGAATATCATACTTAAGTTCAGGGAGAACTTCCTGAATCTTGAGGAGGCTGAGTACCATAAGTACCTGGATATCTCAAACAAGGTGCTTTCTGGGACAGTTGGAAACAATCTGCTTGAGCTCAATTTCCCTATTGGCGGGGAGAATTCCAATGAGAGGCAGATTTCGCTGATGCAGCTAAAAAACAGCCAGCTCAAGGATGATGACATCCTGGACGAGTTCTACCAGCTGATAATTGATAACTATGAGTATACGGGTAATTTCATCATCCTTATCTACCATGACAGGTATGATGTCATGACAAGGACCAAGGACAACATCAAGCTCGATGAGTCTGAGGAGACATATGAGTATGTGCTCTGTGC
>DIWI01000063.1 GCA_002428415.1 Clostridiaceae bacterium UBA6110 | reverse complement strand
GAGCGATATACCCTATTTCGTTTTCTGGGACCACTATACCAATATTCTTATCTAAAATCAAGCCTATATTTTCAGAAATTTTATATTCGAATGCAAAATCTTTTTTCATCCTGTCCAGAAGCACATTGTCTATGGTCTCTTTCCTGGAGCAGCGCTCAAGCATCGCCCTGAGGTGGGACATGAGCCGCACTGAATCGAAGGAGTCCTCTTCAAGTGAAATCCCAAGCTTATCCTCTATGTAGGGGATGACCTGGCTCAGAGCCTTGACATACTTCATCGAGGCTCCCTTCCTTCCGGAAAGCCTGCCGCCGTGAAGATGCAGAGCAATGAAGCCTGTCTCGCTTTCAGGTATTTCGATTCCCAGCCTGTCGCGGATCAGCCGTACTGCCTTTGCAGCCACCGCATATTCCTGCCTGTACATCATCCTCGTTTCAACAAGGAATGGATTCACAACTCCTATGCCTTCCCTGATCCTTCTTACAGCGAAGCTGATGTGGTCAACAAGACCCAGATGGGTATCGGCATGAAGCTTCTCCTGGAAATCCTCCTCAGCCATCCTTATGATGTCCTCGGTTATGGCAAGGAGCCTGTGGTCCACGTTCTCAAGCAGGTTCTCGTACTGCTGCCTGTTTTTTTCATCGACCATTATGAAGACATTCTCTATCATCTTGGATTCAGGGATCCTGTCGCCCCGTTTCTTGTCGAAGCCAATCCCTCTGCCGATCAGAATATAGTCAGTGTCTTCTTTCGTAACTAGCACTGCATTGTTGTTGAATGACTTTTTTACTGAGTACTGGTTCAAACTGACACCTCCATAGATGATTGCAGTCGGTTAGATTCTAATTTCATGTTAAGGATTTGTCAACAGGAATATTTCTAATCCCAATCTAATCTTCATGAGCAATGGAGGCGATTCTCAGGATTGCAGTTATGAAGAGATGCATGGCTGCAAAAGCGAGGATTATGTATATGGCATCCATTGTAAGTCCATTCTTGAGCCAGGATAATATCGCAAGAGGATCCTTCAACAGATCCCAGGAGTTGAACCTTAGAAATCGTCCGATGTATAATGCAAAGCCTGTGAGGATGCTTACAATTATTGTGAACACCACGCGTCCGAAAGCAGGTTTTTCCTTGAATATCGCTTTCTCGACTCTGGTCAGTGACATGAAGCCGGATGCGACTCCGTAGAAGACTGCACATACGGTGAGGGCGAATGAAATCCACAGTCCCAGGTCAAGCATGTATTCGACCTTCATCCCGAACAGGCTGGTGCCATCAGCAGATGCCTTGTAGAAGGTCTGCAGAGAAAAATGTATGAAATCTGTCACCATATACATTGCATTCGGATAAAATAGGAGCCAGATAAGGATGAAGATAGGAAAAAGGATTTTGGAATAGTACACTGTGTCATTCTTTGAAAGAAGAAGCGATGAAAAGTAGGGGACAAGAGCCAGGCCAATATTCCACACAAGGTAGCTCCTGCCGGGGTCAAGCTTCAATATGGCCGCAGAGAGCACTGCTGCAAATAGAATCATGACTAATGCTTCGTTCCGTAGCTTCAATTTACACACCGCCATTCATAAATTATAATTTCTACTCCATTCTATCATTATTGTTTCTGTTTGTCCTTTAGCAGCTCTGGCATTGATTCACCAATAGTTAACACAAGACTGATTGCATACAATTGATTTTTGCTGTATATTGGGAGCAAGAGGAGTTGATAATTTTGAAACCTAAAGTCGCGTTCATATGCGTACACAATTCCTGCAGGAGCCAGATGGCTGAAGCGCTTGGAAAGCAGCTTGCTTCCGATGCTTTCGATTCATACTCAGCAGGTACAGAAACCAAGCCAAGGATAAACCAGGATGCAGTCAGGATAATGAAGTCCATTTACAATATAGACATGGAGCTCAGCCAGACATCCAAGCTCATTGATGACATCCCGAAGGATATAGACATAGTCATAACCATGGGCTGCAATGTTGAATGCCCGTATCTCCCTTCAAAGCACAGGGAGGACTGGGGCCTGGATGACCCGTCTGGCAAGGATGACGATGAGTTCATAAAAACTGCGAAGACGATCGAGCAGAAGATCATGGACCTGCGAAAAAGGGTGCTTGAAGAGGGTCTTGGAAAATGATTAGGATATACGAGCCTGACATATGCGTCTCAATGGCCTGCGGCATGGAAAGGGAAGAGGAACTAAAGGAACTGGCAAGGTTCGTAAGGCAGCTTCGAAAAGAAGGCATCGACATCATGAGATACAATTATACCCTTCACAGAGACAGGTTCCACGAAGAACCTCTGGTTAAAGGATTTGATTTTGAAGCTCCTGACAGCCAGCCTGTGACTGTTGTCGATGGAGAGATTGTCATTACCGGAAGATATCCGGTCATGGATGAACTGAAAAAGCTCGTAAAAAGGGAAAAATTATCCAGAAAATGAGCTTTTATGTTACATAACATAAGATATGGAAAACAAAAGCCGAAGATTTAGCTGTCTTCGGCTTAAAATTACCAGAATTTAACATATGCAAAGGTTTCCGCAGTTTCTTCTCATTTGGCTCAGTATGATATATGATTAGGGTAAGTATTAACGAAAATGGAGATGGTTTGATGAACGGGGGAGTAACAGACAGGATATGTACCAAAGAAAGAGACATTGATTACCTTACGCTGCTTGCAAAGCAGTATCCGTCAATCAGCGATGCGACAACAGAGATTGTGAACCTTCAGGCGATTCTTGACCTTCCAAAAGGCACCGAACACTTCATATCAGATGTCCACGGCGAGTACGAGTCTTTCAGGCATGTTCTGAAGAACGCTTCAGGAGTCGTAAAGACAAAGATCAATGAGATTTTTGGAAATGCGCTGAGGGAGAGCGAAAAGCAGGACCTTGCGACGCTCATATACTATCCTGAGGAGAAGCTGGACCAGATCGATATCAGCGAAAGGGAGATGAAGGACTGGTATATAACAGCCCTTTACAGGCTGATACAGGTTGCCAAGAGGGTATCTTCGAAGTATACGAGGTCGAAGGTGAGGAAGGCATTTCCACCTGAGTTCGCATATATACTGGAGGAGCTTATCAACGAGAGCGAGGACAGGATAAATAAGCAGGAGTACTACAACAGGATCATTGAAACCATAGTCGAGCTAGACAGGGCGAAGGCATTCATAGTAGCCATATCGAACCTTATCCAGAGGCTTTCAATTGACAGGCTTCATATCATCGGGGATGTGTTCGACAGAGGACCTGGTGCTGACATAATTATGGACACATTGATTTCCTACCACTCCATGGATTTCCAATGGGGTAACCATGACATCATATGGATGGGAGCGGCAGCTGGAAGCCCTGCGCTCATATGCAATGTCATAAGGATAACAGCTAGATACGATAACCTGACCATACTTGAGGACAGATACGGGATTAATCTTCTGCCCCTTGCGAGGTTCGCATCAGAACACTACAGTGGCCATGACCTGAAGCCTTTCTGGCCAAAGGGGAGCGAATCTTTTGAGAAGAGCCAGAAGGAGCTGGAGATGACAGCCCTAATGCACAAGGCCATCTTCGTCATACAGATGAAGCTTGAAGGGCAGCTTATATACAGACATCCTGAGTACAAGATGAACGACAGGATGATTCTTGATGTCATAGACTACGAGAATGGTACTCTCATGATTGATGGAAAGGAGTACAAGCTCAGCAGCTGCGACTTCCCTACAATAGACCCCAAGAATCCGTTCCTTCTTACTGACGATGAGAAGGACATGGTTGAGAGGCTTAAGAATTCTTTCCAGAATTCATACAGGCTTAACGAACACATGAGGACACTCTATTCAAAAGGCAGCATGTATCTTGTATTCAATTCAAATCTTCTTATACATGGCTGCGTTCCAATGAACAGCGACGGAACCTTCATGCCTGTAAATATCGATGGAGAGGAATGCGTTGGAAGGGATGCCATGGACAGGCTTGAAAGGCTTGCCAGGCAGGGTTACTACGACAACGACCCAATCAGAAGGGAGGCCGGTCAGGATGCCATGTGGTATCTCTGGTGCGGACCTGCATCACCACTCTTCGCAAAGAGCAAGATGGCTACCTTTGAGAGGTATTTCCTTGCAGAAAAGGAAACCCACAAGGAAGTTAACAATGCCTACTACACTAACAGGGACAATGTGGAATGGATAGAGAAAATCCTTGAGGATTTTGACCTAGACCCCAATACATCACATATGGTCAATGGCCATGTACCAGTCAAGGTTGTAAAGGGGGAAAGCCCAATAAAGGCCAATGGCAAGCTCCTGGTAATCGATGGAGGCTTCTCCAAGGCTTATCAGAAGGAAACCGGAATCGCAGGCTATACGCTCATTTACAATTCACACGGCCTGAAGCTTGTAAGCCATGAACCTTTCGAATCAACAGCAAAAGCAATCGAGGAGGGCATGGACATAGTATCCACCATGGTAGTACTGGAAAACCTCAGGAACAGGCGAAGGGTATCTGATACAGATATAGGCAAGGAGCTGAAGCTGCAGGTCGAGGACCTGCTGCAGCTGGTAACCGCCTACAGGAAGGGCTATATAATAGAGAAAAAATAGAAGGAAGGGTGCCGCAGATAGCGACACCCTTTTACCATATAATCAGGAATATCCTGATGGAATTCAGGCTCAAATATTGTTGCTTGTTAAGCCTCTTTTTACAGTTATCAGTATGTTGTTCGGGTCCCTTAGCTCTTTGAAGCCCTCTACCGAATCCTTGAACAGGGTGTCGAAGGCATCTTCGGAAAGCCTTATGACATAGCCTCTGAGCCCGGGCCTGCCGTCCTCCTTCTCCTTTGGGGTGCCTCTTAGCCAGGTGTTCATGCCGATATGGTGATGGTAGCCGTCCCTTGAGGTGAAGATGGCTGTTTCAACATCCATCATCTTCTCAATACCAAATGAATCTATGTAGAACTTTTCTGATGCGTCCAGGTCAAGTACGTGAAGGTGTATGTGTCCTATATCAGTACCATCAGGCATTCCCTGATAGGGTCCGTAGGACCTTTCACCGAGAACTCCGTCAAGGTCCATCGCTTCAGTGGTCATGGCTATTTCTCCGTCATCGTACCATTCTGTTTCTTCTCTGTCCCTGTAGACTTCTATGCCGTTGCCTTCAGGATCTGATAGATAGACTGCTTCAGAAACCCTGTGGTCTGAAGCGCCTGTTACGGATATCCTTCTGTCGATGAGATGCTGGACGAAATCCCCCAGGTCCCTTCTTGAGGGCAGCCTTATCGCAAAATGATATAGACCTACCTCGTGACGTCTTGATGCCTTTGTCTCATGAAGTACGACAAGTGTCCTTTTACCAGCCTTGAGCTCTATTGTATCCCCATTCCTTTCGGAAGAGAGTCCGAGTGTCCTGTAATATGCAGCTAGATCACCTATGTTTGATGCATTGATGTGAACCTCGCCGATTTCCATAGTCTTTGCCATTCTAACCAGTCCTTTGCTTATAGTATCTAATAATCATGATACACAGATTTTGGACTGCAGTTGTTAATCGGCAATGAACAAAGGTTAAATCATTTGTATAAAATCATATTTTATACAAATGAAAAGGGTTGTGACCTAATCGATCTCTCCGATTATCTCTGATGTCAGGTCGCTGAAGTATGATGCCATTGCTGAGGCTATAAAGGCATGAATGCCCTTGTCTGCTGAAAGCAGGGACATCTCGTCCATAACACTGCTCACAATCCTGTCGAGCTCGTCCTGCATGGAGAGGAACGATCTGTATTGCTTGTACAGAGGAGTTGAATCTCCCTTTGCAAGCTCCTGGGATATTGGATAAAGAACCTTCTTAACCTCGGGAAGGCTCTGAGTGCCTTTAAGCACCTGAAGCAGTGAAAGCAGCATCAGATGCTCCCTGGAGTACTTCTTCCTTATAGGAGGCGGAAGGATCCTGTCCTTCGTATAGTTGTTTATCATGGTCTTGGTAAGCGGCCTTCTTGGATATTTCTTCTCCATGAAGGTTATGACCTGGTCCATATAGAGGTCTATGTCCGGATATTCTTCAATCCTTGGCAGTGGATGCAGCCTGTCGGCTCTTTTTATTTCCATGTGGCACCTCGTTTCTACTTAATACAATGTTAATTGAAAAATAATGCATCTGCAATGTTGCAGGATGTCCTTTCTTGTGTATAATAAGAATATGATAACACATAGTTTTGAAAACTACATCAGGAGGATTAAATGAAAAATATATTAAGAGAACCGGTCAACTCACTTACCCACCTGGGAGGTGCAGTCCTTTCGGTATTCGGCCTCATCATACTCGTAGTCCAGAGGGTTCTGTCAGGAACAGGAGCCAAAGATATTACAGGAGCTGCAATCTTCGGAGTGAGCCTCATACTTCTTTATCTTGCAAGCGGAATATACCACGGCTATATGGGGAGCGAGAAGCAGATCCTTACACTCAAGAAGCTTGACCACAGCATGATCTATGTTCTTATAGCAGGCACCTATACACCAGTGCTTCTGACTATACTTGCAGGGTGGCAGAGGATAGCTATGCTTGCTGTAATTTGGGGAATCGCGGCACTGGGGATAATCCTCAAGATATTCGTTAATGGAATTCCAAGGGCAGTGTACACTCTAGGCTACATACTCATGGGATGGATTGTCGTATTCTTCATAAAGCCGATATATCTCGCAGTGCCTTTTACAGGATTCCTGCTTCTGGCTCTGGGCGGGCTTCTTTATACCATCGGGGGCTTCATATATATCATTAAAAAACCCAATTTGGCGCTTTCGTTTGGCTTCCATGAGCTTTTCCACATCTTCATACTTGGAGGGAGCATACTTCACTATTTCTTCATATTCGGATATATGGCATAGATAAAAAGATATTTTCAAAAGGTTTACATGTGAATTAATGGAACACTATCAGGTTTGTATTGGATAATGATCAATACAAACCTGTTTTTATTGAAAAAATGATAAGTATTAACACTGTTGAGTGATGAACTCATAAACATGACAAAAAGTTTACAAATCTTTACAAGTTCTTCACACCGCTAATTTATTATGTGGAAGTCGGATTCGTTCGGGGGTCGGCACGTTTGACAGTATGGAGGGGTAATATGAGAAGTATCAAGGCAGCGGTGGCAGCCGTAGCATTGGCAGCGTTCATAACAGGAACCGGAGCTGTGACAGTTTATGCAGATGGAAATCCAAGGGCAGAGCTTACAGCTATAAACAAGGAACTTAAGGCTAAGGCAGCGGAAGAGACAGCGGCGAAGGCTGAATCTGAAGCAAAAACAGCTGAAATGGCAACCTTCGGTGAGGAAATCAATTCCTACACCATACATAGCGAATATCTTCAGGAGACTCTGGATATCGTAAATGCAAAGCTGGGGATAATGGAGACTGAAAGGCCAAGCGCTTTCAGGAAGCTATTCTTAAGCATCACAAACGGATTTACTGTACTTGACCAGTACACAGAATATGTGGCTCTATCGTCTGACCTTCAGTCATTCAAGAAGCTAAACCTACTTGACATGAGTGATGAGGATGCAGAGAAGGTAGTAGAAGGCCTGCAGGCAAGGAAAGCATCAATTGAAAATGAGCTTATCCAGATTGCGGAGCAGAAGATAGCACTCCAGAATGGAATAGACTCCAGGATGGAGGAGCTTACAGCACTCGGTTCCAGGCTCACTGAGCTGGGAGTAGAGATACAGCTGCTTTCGGGTGAGAAGACCCAGAAGGAAGCTGAAGTCAAGAAGGCTGAATCCTTCATAAAGCCAGCATCAGGAAGACTTTCAAGTCCATTCGGATACAGGATCCATCCTGTCACCGGAGCAAGAAGCATGCACACCGGAATTGACCTTGCAAACAGCTCAGGAACTGCAATACTCGCTTCAAGAGGCGGAATTGTGGAAAGAGTCGGATACGAGGGAAGCTACGGCAAGATAGTAATAATCAACCATGGCGGCGGACTGACAAGCCTCTATGCACATCTCAGCTCCTACAGCGTTAAGGTAGGGCAGAGAGTTGAGCAGGGCCAGAGGATAGGCTCAATGGGAAGCACCGGAAGGGCTACAGGACCACATCTTCACTTCGAGATCAGGGTCAACGGAACAGCCGTGAATCCATACAAGTACATAGGTAATTAATCACATGGGATCCTTGCGAGGATCCCTTTTCAATGCCATGAAAACACGGCAGATTATGTCAGGAACATACGGTATCCTGGAACAGGCAAGTTGAACCAGCAGGTGAAATCACTGGACACAGGTGATTTCGTTCAGTACAGGAATGCATTAATTGATATTTTCAGCAGCCTCAAGTAAGGAACTGGGGGTGTGAACACGGCAAAGATGGACTAAGGCATGATGAAGCAGGGCTTAGGTCGAGGTGCTGCCACTGAAGGAGCATGGCAATAATTTGACTCCATGACGATGGACTTAGTATAATTATATTCACCATAGACTTGTGTGGTACAAATAGGATATAGAGGAGACTAACATGAATCCAGGACAAAGAATGTTTTATGACTTTTTCATCGAGCGGGCACTTGAAGACAGGAAAGACGAGGCAAGGGAACTGCTGGAGGAGAGCTTCTCAAGGCAGGCTGCAGGAACCTTCAATATGGCGTATCTGCAGGAAATCATGCCGAAGTTCTTCAGTGTGGTAAAGCCTGAAGCCATTGACGACGTTAAAGAAGCTATGAACCACTTTGCTTCAAGGTTGTAATCCATAAGAGCACCTCCGGGTGCTTTTCTTTTTGACTGGAGGCGAAAATTTGCTTCAAGAACTGTATAATATTGTAAACAGGTATCATCATAAGATGACCTGATGTTCGAAGTGTAAGGTTAAGGTATTTGGAGACCAGTTTCATCAGGACATTTCAAAATATTGGTTCTGAAGAGGGTTGAGGTTGTATTATAGTAAGGCAAGCCGAACATAATGTAACGGAAAGCTATTTATCATGAGGAGGAAATGGGATGGCAGAGATAAAGTTTGAGGTCAGGGAAAAGCACGGAGTGCTGTCGAAAAACAAATCCGGCTGGACAAAAGAGGTGCGGAGCATATCATGGAACGACAAAGATGCCAAATTCGATATCAGGGAATGGTCTCCTGACGATGAAAAGATGGGTAAGGGAATAACGCTGTCGACCGATGAAATGCGTGAGCTGAAGAAAATACTGAACGGATTGGACCTGTAGCATACACTGAGTCTTGGGAAACCAAGGCTCTTTTTGTCCTATTCCTGAAATCAACGGAAGGACGGCTGTCAGTATCAGGTAGTTATCCACCATATCCACAATATGTTGTGGATAAACTTAATGGAAAACACAATATATAGGAGCCGGGTCACAATAAACCTGATTGACAATATAGAACGTATGTTCTATAATTGAGCTGAGGCAATAGAGTTGTGACTTCAAGAAGTAAGTGTATGGAGTTAGGCCAGCATTGGTATTAGGCTACGTGATAAGAGGTGATTTCTTTGAAAACCCCGTGTGAGGTGGTTTCCCTGTTCAGGGATGGTAAGGTGTACCCGTTCAGATTCAGGTATTACTCTATTGAAAGCGTGGATTACAGGATTGTGGATATTGAGAAGGTAAACTTCATACGGGAAAATGACAGGAACGGTCTCGTGGAGAGGACATATAATGTGACGGGAAGAATTAAAAGGCTTAAGAAGAAGTATGAGCTGTATCAGGACCCGAGAACCAAGTCCTGGTACATCGTGACATGAAAAAGCACAAGCGGTCAGCTTGTGCTTTTGTGCCGTCAGGCCATGTGGTTTACGTAAAGGTTGTAGAAGAAGAAAAGAAGGGTTACAACCATAAGTATGGTATACAGCCTGTCATCCTTTGGCTTCAGGTACTTAAGGGTTGCCATCTCTGAATCAACATAAGCTGTGAGCCTCTTCATGAGCTCATTGTCACTGATCTTTCTTCCGAAGATCTCAACCCATCTGCCGTTGGACCTGATGTCAAGAGTGCCCTCAGTGCTGTGAAGCTCATAGGATTTGACGTTAGGCATAGGATCCTTCTGCCTGTAAGTGATCTTTTCCTTCGCAAGAAATTTCTTGACCTTCATCTGGATATCCAGATAGTCAGCATTCCTCAGGATTATCTTCTTCTGGGTCATCATATAGATGTAGAAGGCCACAATGGCCGCTATAAGTCCGACATACATGGTAATGTTGGACTCAAAGTTCTGAAAGCCAAGCACCATGAATATCATTGCTGTTACCAGCGGAAGAGTATAATATGCCAGATGCATGTTATTGCTCAGCCTGACTATCTTAGCCTTCTTCGAGAAGTAAAGCTCTGAACCGAAAAGTATGAAAAGTGAAAGAGTGAATAGTAGTGCATACAAGTCTTTAACTAATACCGGATCCATAAATCTGCTCCAATCGTTATTTATTCACATTGAATTATATCAGTAATCTGGTCCAAGATGCCATAGGTTTAGAAATTTGGTGGAATACCCCGGAAATATACAAGTAATACCGTGGTATTTTCACCAATTCACAGGAGACGCTGATCCGGCATCAGCCTTCAAATTCCAGATTTTCTATATGGTCCAGGAGCTCTATGTTGCCTATTGGGTTACCGTTAAGCCTCAGTTCGTCAAAGCTCTCAAAGTCCTTTAGCGGGGATACATCCTTGACCTTGTTGTCAATCAGTTCAAGCTCCTTAAGATTTTTCAATCCAGCCAGAGGGGATATGTCCTCAACCTGGTTATTGTAAAGCTCAAGGGTCTTCAGGTTGACAAGTCCTGCAAGCGGAGTCAGGTCATTTATCTGGCTGCTGTAAAAGCTTATTGTCCTCAGATTGACGAGACCGGCAAGAGGACTCAAGTCATGCAAAGGATTATTGCTGCCTGACAGGTAAAGCAGCTCTTTGCAGTTTGCTAGAGGGGACAGATCAGAGACTTCTCCAAAAGCCATATTCATCGATTTTAAGGATCTTGCTCCTTCTACAAAACTGATATCCTTTAGCTTGCTCTGAGTCACAATGATGTTGACAAGCCGACCAAGGACTTCATCAGGAATTGTTGAAAAGTCAAGTTCAGGCTGTAGAGTTACATTGAGGGCATTAAGATTTTTGAAATGCTTCAGGTCGTCCAGCGTCTTCATTGTACCAAATCCCTTATATCTTACGCCTTCAAGCTCAACCTCAGTTCCGAAAAAGAGTATAAAGGATTTTGCCTTGATGTCGCCACCGGCCAAAGTCATGAAGTGGTCTCCGCCAATCCCGATCCAGGTGTACTTATCAAGGTCTGATGGCATAATCTCATCCTTTTTCAGTTCTGCCTTAAGCAGCTTCTCAAATATCGGATCTGAGAATACAATGGGCTTGTTTTCAGTTTCACCGGCTGCAGGTTCTGAGGGGCTGGTACCGCTGGTCGACGGATTCGATGAGGAGCCTGGTTTTTCAGCGTCACTTGAGCATCCCACAACAAACAAAAGTATAAGAAGAATAACTGGAATGGCTTTCAGGGTTTTTACAATAGATTTCGGCATGAAGATTCCTCCTATATGATTACGTTATGTGAATTATTTGTCTTTGAGTTCCATTTTATTGTAGCCTATGCAGAATCGCAATCAAATTGAATATAATGATGGGGTAATCAGTAATTTATATCCTGTGGTATTTCCTGTATTCCTTAGGAATTCACAAACAAATGCCGCTTTCAGCAAATCCGATGCACTCTGAATTTCCTTATTGACTCCGGAGCGCTTTTAACTTAGAATCTAAATGATAATGATGCTTAATGATGGAGCAGTAAGGAAAGCCTTGCGTACAAGCGAGAGGGAATGGTGGAAGCCCTTGCGACTAAGGTGTCCTGAAACCCGCCTTCATTGCACTGCTTTTTGCAGCGGACTGGACCGTTATAGCCAAGAGAGGATGCAGTGCGTCAATTAGGGTGGTACCGCCGGTTTTCCGGTCCCTTGATTGGTGCTTTTTTTATTTTCAGGAGGAGAAAAAATGGAGAAGAACAAGAAATTCGTCGAAGCAATAACCCCAATGGATGTGGATTTTGCACAGTGGTACACGGACATCGTGAAGAAGGCGGAGCTCATTGAGTATTCCACCGTCAGGGGAATGGTAATACTCAGGCCATATGGCTATGCAATCTGGGAGAACATCCAGAGGTACCTTGACGACAGGTTCAAGGAAACAGGACATGAGAATGTGTACATGCCTATGCTGATACCTGAAAGTTTGCTCCAGAAGGAGAAGGACCATGTTGTTGGTTTTGCGCCTGAAGTTGCATGGGTAACCCACGGCGGAGAAGAGAAGCTTACAGAGAGACTTTGCATAAGGCCAACTTCTGAGACTCTCTTCTGCGAGCACTTCTCAAACATAGTGCAGTCTTACAACGACCTGCCAAAGCTTTACAACCAGTGGTGCTCCGTAATAAGGTGGGAAAAGACAACAAGACCTTTCCTGAGGACTACTGAATTCCTCTGGCAGGAAGGACATACTATACATGCTACAGCTGAGGAAGCTCAGGAAGAGACCTTAAGGATGCTCAATACCTATGCGGATGCGCTGAAGAATTTCCTTGCCATACCGGTTGTAAAGGGAAGGAAGACTGACAAGGAGAAGTTTGCCGGTGCTGAAGCCACTTATACCATCGAGGCAATGATGCATGACGGAAAGGCCCTCCAGTCAGGAACCAGCCACTACTTCGGAGATGGCTTCGCAAAGGCCTTCGACATAAAGTTCGCGGACAAGGACAGCCAGCTTAAGTATGTCCATGAGACAAGCTGGGGACTTTCGACAAGGGTCATCGGAGCAATAATAATGGTTCATGGAGATGACTCAGGGCTGATACTCCCTCCAAGGATTGCACCAGTTCAGGTAGTAATAGTTCCTGTTGCACAGCATAAGGAAGGGGTCCTCGAAAAGGCTGAAGAGCTGAGGAAATCAATTTCCGCGTATGCAAGGGTCAAGCTTGATGCTTCCGACAAGAAGCCGGGCTGGAAATTCAGCGAATACGAGATGAAGGGTGTTCCTGTAAGGCTTGAGGTCGGACCAAAGGACATCGAGCAGAATCAGGTAGTGCTTGTAAGAAGAGATACCAGAGAGAAGACCATAGTACCTATGGATGAGCTTGAGACAAAGATCAAGGAACTCTTTGACGACATTCACAACTCTCTTTATGAGAAAGCCCTTGAAAGACTTGAGAAGATGACATCAGAAGCTCAGGATTTCGATACTCTCAAGCTTTCAGCTGAAACAAAGCCTGGATTCATCAAGGCAATGTGGTGCGGAAAGCTCTCATGCGAAGAGAAGATCAAGGAAGAGGCGGGACTCTCCTCAAGGTGCATGCCTTTCGAGCAGGAGGAGATTGCTGATACCTGCGTATGCTGCGGTGAAAAGGCTGAGCATATGGTAGTATGGGGCAAAGCCTACTAAAATATTAAATAACTGATAACATTCATCTGAAAACGCCTCTCCTTGAACAAGGAAGAGGCGTTTGTCATATAATGTAGGTGAGGGAGGTGATCGTATGCTAAGGCTTGATGAGATACTGACCGGAGACTTCACATTAAGGGGTACAAAGGACCGGGAAGGTGATCTTGACTATTTTCTGGACAATTTCGGTAAGCCGCTCATTGTAAAATATATGATAGAAATGGAGTTCTTCGAAGTAGCGACAATACTTGTTAGGATAGGAAAGGGACCTCTTATTTCAGTGCATTTCCTGAGGGACAGGGACCTTCTGTCAGCCATGTCATTCATAGAGGTGGATACCAGGAAGGCAGACCTCCATTACAGGGTTGAAGCTGACAAGAGCTATCTGCTCATAAGGGACAAGGTATGGGGAGAGCTATAGGATAAGAATAATGGTTAGCCGATTCAAGTAAGCAGTTTTGATTTAAAGGCTGTTTTTTTGCCATTGCCATGATTATTGCATATGGTATCTAATGGGAGGTTTCTTTGCGTCGCCCGATTAACTGCACAGATTTTAATGATGCAGCCAGGAAATTCAGGTCTTCTATAGTGACAATTCCAAAGTCATTTTTGGGGGGAGTACTAATGAAAGAAGCAAAAGCAATCTGTTTAGTGATTTCAACTATTTTGCTTTCAGTTATTATTTCAGGCTGCAGCACTCCCGGCACAAATCCAACCAATACTGCGGCTCCAAGTTCAAGCCCGAGCACTACTGCTGCTCCCAGCATAAATCCAACCACAAACCCAACAACTAACGACGCTGTTGTCAAGATAGCCGGAAACACCAGTGGAAACATAGCTAATTGGGGGTTCGTTGCACAGCAGGGAGAGTGGATTTATTACTGCAATTCTGATGAAAAGCTGTATAAGGTCAAGACAGATGGGTCAAGTAAGACATTAATACCGATATCGGATGATGAACCAAGATATATTAATGTTGTTAATGATTGGATTTTTTATTTGAATGTAGGACAGAAAAACAATAATCTGCAAAAAATATATAAGATAAAGACTGATGGCACAAATAGGACATTGATTTCCGAGGATATGGCTATTTCAGTCAGTGTAGTAGGAGACTGGATATATTATTCAAATAGTTCCGATTCAGGAAAACTGTATAAGATTAAGACTGATGGAACGGATAGAACCTTAATTTCAAATGATACTTCAAAGAGGTTAAGTGTTGATGGGGACTGGATCTATTATGTAAACAGAAGCGAGGGAGAAAAAATATATAAGGTGAAGACTGATGGAACAGGCAGAACCCCTGTGTCAGATCAGGCAGCTTATGATATTAATATTGCCGGAGATTGGGTTTATTATAATTTTCGCGAGAATTACAACCTGTATAGGGTTAAAACTGATGGAACGGGCGGGACACTTATATCAAATGACAACGCTTATCATTTCAATGTTGTCGGCGACTGGATCTATTATTTCGGGAACGATAAGCTATATAGAATTAAGACCGATGGTACGAATAGTACATTATTATCAGATAAAATACTGATAAATGGAATTAGTATAGCTGGCGACTGGATTTATTATCAGGATAACTTTGATAACAACAATTTTTACAGGATTAAAACTGATGGTACTGAAATAACAAAAATTGATTAGAATAATGAATTTTTAAAACCGTCAGATTCGTTTCACGTTATACCGCATTAACAAACCAGACGGCATATTGGGACCGATATAAGCGAAAAAGAGCTGCTGCATCTCTAGAATTCTAGATTTGCAGCAGCTTCCTTCATACTTCCATGAATCCGCCTTCAGTGATTCCATCCATGAGGAGGAAACCTGTTATCCTGACCAGGATGATGCATGAGTTAGATGCTTCTCCGAATACAGATAAATCGGGACTGACATAAAGCAGCTTTTCAAGGTAACCGCGTTTTAAATCATCGTCCGCCACGATTTCTGCTTTCCCGTAGACAGTCAGGGCTCTTGGAGTACTCTCAGTCAGCCTGGTGTCTATAAGCATGCTTACACTGGGATTATCCTGGATGTTTCTGCACTTGACGCTGTCAATTGATGCCATCATGTATATTTCCGTGACCTCGCTGTCAGTCGCATACTTCATGAGCGAGCTGTTGGGTAAGTCCTTCAGACTTGTGGACAGGACGCAGAGCTTGTTTTCCTTTATCAATTCCCTTGCTTTGTTCACATTAACATCTCCTTCACTTGCTAAATCATGGTGACTTGAAGTTATAGATTGGCTTAAGTGTCTTATAAACAGTCACGGTATCGCCTATCGAGTCGAGTATCTCATCCATAGGCTTGTAGGCATCAGGAGCTTCGTCAAGGGTTGACCTTGATACAGATGTTGTGAATATGCCCTTCATCGAATCAACGTACCTTTCCATGGAAAGGGTATCCTTTGCCCTGTGTCTGCTCATCAGTCTTCCAGCTCCATGGGGGGCTGAAAGGTTCCAGTCTTCGTTGCCTTTGCCGGTACAAAGGAGGGAGCCATCCCTCATGTTCATGGGTATCAGCAGCAGTTCACCTTTCTTTGCTGATACTGAGCCCTTCCTCAGGACCATGCCCTCAATGTCTATATAGTTGTGGATGGTTGAAAATTCATCCTTCATTCCCCATCCCATCTTCGAGAGGAGGACTCTGGCCATTGCATGCCTGTTAAGGTCAGCATATTTTTGTACGATCGCAATGTCGTGAAGGTAATCCTTGAAATCAGCTCCCTCAAGGTAGGCAAGATATCTCGGTATACCACTTCCGGAAAGTGACTTGCCGGCCATGCTCTGGTAATGCTCTGCAAGCTGCTTTCCAAGATGTCTTGACCCTGAATGTATGACAAGGTAGGTCTCTCCGCTGTCGTCCATGTCCAGCTCAATGAAGTGGTTTCCCCCTCCAAGGGTTCCGATTGAAAGGTTAGCCCGATTAAGGTCCATCCTTCCAGCGCATTGAAGGTCTTCGATATTCGCTCGCCTTGCTTCTGGAAGGGCTGATTTCCTGATGCCAAAGCCTGATGGAACCTCATCCCTTATAAGATGGTCGAGTTTCTCAAGGTCCCTGACGGAAAGCCTCTGCTTAAGGTCTAGCCTGATTACAAGCATTCCGCAGCCTATGTCGACTCCGACGAGGTTAGGCACAGCCTTTCCTGAAACCGTCATTGTAGTTCCGATGACGCAGCCTGCACCTGAGTGTGCATCAGGCATGATCCTGATTTTCGACCCTTTGGTAAAAGGCTGGTCAAGCAGCTCCCTTATCTGATCTATGGCCTCATTTTCAAGGCTTTTTGCGAATATCCTCGCATTTCCGTATCTTCCGGTTATATCCATGGTTTCCTCCCAAAAAGGAACGAGGCCCTTATGGCCCCGTTATTTCAGTTTCCCGAACACTATCACGCGTTTGGTGCTGTCTACGGTGCACGTGACGAGAGTTATGGTTGAATTGTCAGTGTGGTTCAGGACCTCCATGGCAGTTGGAAGCACGATCTTGGTTCCGGTCACCACATAGGTATATTCCTTTGTCTTGGTCTTGATCTTGATCTCGTCTCCAACCTTCAGCTTGTGGATGTCCCTGAAATAGTGCGCGTACGTGTAGTTCCTGTGTGATGCAAGTGCGAAGTTTCCGCTTCCTGGGAGTCCGGTACCTTCAAAATGGCCTACCGCATACCTAAGGGACTTGTCGCCTATACCCTCGACTATAGGACCGTACACACCTATCCTTGGTATGGAAATGAGTCCGATAACCTTCAGGTTCTTTATTGCATTGTTAACTACATCCTCACGTTCCTTCTGAAGCTCCTCGGCTGTCTTCACCGGAGCTGAAGGGGAGGTGGGAACAGGCTCCTCAGCAGAGGGGTCGCCTGGAAGCACTACCTCTGTTGGATCGCCAGGAAGTTCAGGAGTGTCAGTTGCAGAATCAGTCCCTCCAGGCAGCTCATCAAGGTCAATCAGGCTTTCCTCGAATCTTGCAATAAGGATTTCATTTGCCTTGTCCGCCTGATATCTCATATACATGGTGTAGGATACTGTGCCAAGTCCGATAAGGATAAGCAAAGCGCCTATTATTCTCTTCATATTCAATCATTCCTTCACAGGAGCATGATTTTTCCAACTCCCGCCTTTTATACAATTATATCAGATACAAGGAGGTCAATTTGCGACAAAACAGTAAAGAATCATGAACGATGATATAATATTGTTTATGAAGATGATTTTGGAGGATTTTACCATGAGGATAGGAATGGGATATGACGTGCACAGGCTGGTTGAAGGCAGGGACCTCATAATCGGAGGAGTCAGGATACCCCACGAGACAGGTCTTCTCGGGCATTCAGATGCTGACGTGCTTGTGCATGCAATTATGGATGCGCTTATAGGAGCTCTCGGAAAAGGGGACATAGGAAAGCATTTCCCGGACACTGACGAGAGGTTCAAGGGAGCTGACAGCATGGGACTGCTTTCATATGTGAAAAGGATGCTTGAAGATGACGGATACAGTGTGATCAACATAGACTGCGTCATCATAGCCCAGAGGCCGAAGATGGCTCCGTTCATCCCTCAGATGAAGTCAAGGGTTGCTGAGGTCCTTGGCATGGATGAGGCTGATATCAACATCAAGGCGACTACAGAAGAAGGTCTTGGATTCACAGGCGCGCTTCTTGGGATATCTTCCCAGGCTGTAGCCCTGATCGATAGGGTCAGGTAGGAATTTTCCCGATTGTTTTGGTATAATGAATTAGAGTGTCAACTGTCTGCGAGGTGGGTCCATGGATTTGTATGAGAACATAATGAAGAGAAAGTCGACAAGAAGGTTCCTTATGGAGCCTCTTAGTGCTGACGCCATGGATAGGGTGAGGAAAGAGGCGGACCGGGCTCCGAAGCTCTTTGAAAGCCTGCCTGTCGAATTTCTGATAGTAGAGGACGGAGAAAAGCTCTATGGCAGGATGAGCGGTATACTCGGCACGTACGGAAAGGTCAAGTCGCCGCACTATATCATAATAGCTGCAGGAAAAAAGCCTGGCTTCCGGCAGGCTGCTGGCTATTCTCTGGAGCACCTTGTCCTTGCAATAAACAACCTTGGTATAGCAACCTGCATAACTGCAGGGGGATTATCTGCCGAGGACCTTGAAGGCATTGCCGAGCTTAAAGAGGATATGCTGCTTGTGGCAGCCATCGCTTTCGGACCACCTGAGGTTCCGGAGGAGCTTTATGCCGCACCAAGGTACCATAAGAGAAAGCCGCTTTCAGACCTGGTACTTATGGGTCTTGTAAAAAGGAAGTACAAGGACATATTTGATGCCGCAAGGCTTTCGCCATCTTACATGAATACGCAGCCGTGGAGATTCGTCATCGAGGATGAGAGGATACACCTTTTCAGGGCAAGGATGGGATTCATAAAGAATGCCCTTCTGAAGTCAAACAACAAGATCGACATTGGTATTGCGCTGGCCCATATGGTAATAGCCATCAGGCACAAGGGACTGAAGTTCAGCCTGAAGAGCGAGCCAATTGAGTACCATGAAGCGGAATATGTAGTTACCATCGAGCTGAAGGGACATTCGGCAAGGAAGGAGACCAGAAGCTGATGAGAAGGTTGAATAAATGCAAGGTGATTTTTTCTTTCGCTGCAGGAGCAGCCATTGCTGCGCTGGCTACAGGATGCGTCATACGATACAGGAAGGGTGAGTCCATAAAGGAGTCGCCTGAAAGGACAAGGGACGCAGTGAGGATAGGAATACCTCTTGCAAAAGTCTTCAGGCAGGATGAGGAGGCCGTATGCGGCGACATCCATGTCACTGTTACAGGAACAGAGCTGGTTAAAGAACCGGGTGAGATTGATTCCATGTTCAGGATATGGCTAAGGCTCGAAAACAAGGGAGTGAAGCCGTATATCTACAGAAAGCAGCATTTTCAGAGGCAGGATTCAGACTTCGACATGTTTGAAGAAATTGAAAGCACTGCAGGTGCAGACGACAACGCGCTTGTAAGACCTGGCGAGGCTTTGGACGAGGTCCTGTCATTTGGGATAAGGGAAGGAACAGAAGCCTTCTTGCTAATATACATGAACGAACATTCAAAGCCTGTGGGGATTGATTTCGTGCTTTAAAGCCATAGAATGAATATTTGGCGGAGGGTAACCTCCGTCTTTTTGCGCACTAAAGGCTATATTTGTAACGATGGTTTAGGTTACTGATAAACTAATCATTAACGAAAAATATCCTTTACATATGCCTGTAAAACCTTATCAGAAACGAAACATGACTATTTTACGTTAAAGTTGAGTCAAAAACCTTTTTTATATATCCCACAAATTTGGTTTCATGATATAATTATTCGGAAAGTGAATAAGAATGATACAAAATCCTCTTGATGGGGTTCATTTTTAATCAGAATTTTAACAAATTGTGAAAGGTTGGGTGAACAGGATGTCAATATTTATTGGGCCGATGATGAAGCATCTGAATGGCCACAAGGAATTGACGAACCACAGCGAAGTCATAGATATCAAGGCTGGGGCATTGGTTTACATTCCCCTCATGAACTGCACCGAGATAATTGCACAGCCCGGTGAGCAGGTCAAGGTCGGAACTATGATTGCTAAAAGAAACGACCACTTCATTGTTCCTATATTCTCTTCTGTTTCCGGAACGGTCAGGGGAGTGGAGCATATGGTCCATGCCGGTGGCGGTACAGCGGACCACCTGGTAATAGAGAATGACGGAAAGTACGAGAGAGTAAAATCATTCGAGCCTGCTAACTACGAGGAAATGACAAGGGATGAGCTTGTCACCTTCATGATGAATGCCGGAATAGTCGGCTGCGGCGGAGCTGGTTTCCCTGCCTACATCAAATACAAGTTTGCAAAGGGCGTGGACACGAAGTACATGAAGGATGCGCTTACAATCCTCATCAATGCTGTCGAGTGCGAGCCTTACATAACTGCGGACTACAGGAACACTGAAGACAACCTTGACCTCCTTTTGCTTGGAGTGAAGGCCTTCATCAAGGCGGCTTCCGCCAAGGATGCCATCATTGCTATCAAGGAGACGAAGAAGGAGCTCATAGAAAAGCTTCAGCTTAGAGTCAAGGATGAGCCTAACATAAAGATAAGGCCTGTTCCTGATATGTACCCAATGGGCTGGGAGAGGACCCTCGTATTCGAGGTCTTCAAGGAAAGGTATGACAAGCTTCCTGGCGAGCTTGGAGTAGTTGTCAATAACGCCACTACTGCAATCGCATTTGCTGAAGCCCTTACTAAGGGTATAGGTATCGTCGAGAAGACTGTCACATTCAGCGGAGACGCCATAAAGAATCCCGTGAATGTAAAGGTTCCTGTCGGAGTCAGGGTCAGTGAGATCATGGACCAGATTGGCGGATATTCCAAAGCAGATGCCATCGTGATCGCAGGCGGACCTATGATGGGTAAGGCGATTAAGTCTGACGAGTTCGTTATAACAGCTTCATCCAATGCGATAACAATACTTGAAGCAAAGCCGATAGACACCATTCCATGCCTCCGATGCGGAAAGTGCAACGACTCATGTCCTGCAGGCATCCTTCCAGTAAGGATAAACAATGCCGAGAAGACAGGCAATGTTGCGCTCATACAGAAGCTGAGGGCTGACCAGTGCATCGAATGCGGAATGTGCACCTATGTGTGCCCATCCAAGATCGAGGTTACTGAGAATGTCAGAAAGGCTAAGAAGCTGCTTTTGGCAGCAACTAAGAAATAGGAGGTGAGAGGCATGAAATTCACAGTTAGAACATCCCCCAACTACAGAGACGACATAAGCACAAAAAGGATAATGGCGGAGCTCACTACGGGCTTACTAGCGGTATTCGCCTTCTCACTTGCATATTATGCGATGACTGAGGGCGCGTCCTACGCGATACATGCAGTAATACTTATGGTTACTTCAATAGTTACTGCCCTTGTCACTGAAGCCTTGTATGCTGCAATCAAGAAGAAGAACATATCTGAGCACATCAAGGCAAGCTTCCCGCTTGTTACAGCGATAATACTTACTTTAATGGTGCCGATCAACACATCAGCTGTTGCGCTGGCACTTGGAACGTTTTTCGCAATATTCATAGGAAAGCTCATATTCGGCGGATTCGGCCAGAACATATTCAACCCGGCTGCTACCGGAAGAGCACTCATACTGACTTCATTCGCAGGAGCCAAGGCCGCTGACATAGTGTCAGGCGCAACTCCCCTGAGCTCGATGAGCCAGCTTGGATGGATCATAACAGATCCGACAAAGGTTGAGTCATTCCTTCAGCAGTTCGGAGGGCTTTCAGGTCTTTTCCTCGGACTCCATCAGGGTGCTATAGGAGAGACCAGCAAGCTTCTTATCATAATAGTCGGAATCATACTTGCATACAGGAAGGTCCTTGACTGGAGAGTACCGGTATTCTATATCGGAACCGTACTTGTCATCACAACAGTAATAGGCGTCATGACCGGTGCAGGACTCTGGTACCCGGCATTCCATATCGCAGCAGGCGGACTTGTGTTCGGAGCTGTATTCATGGCTACTGACCCTGTCACTAATCCTACCTCAGCTGCAGGAAGGATCATATTCGCGATGGGCTGCGGAATACTCACAGTCCTCATAAGGACAAAGGCGAGCCTTCCAGGCGGAGTACTTTACTCCATCCTTATAATGAACATGCTTACTCCTCTCATAGAGAAGTATACAGATGGCTGGCAGATAAAGACTATCAGCAGAAACAAGACATTCGTAGCAGTAATGGCAGCTTTGGCACTCCTTGTAGGAGTCTGGGCAGGCAGCACGCTTACACCAGTAAATGCTGAGGAGCCTGCTGAAGAGATTACAGCAACTCTAGGCGACAGTCTCAAGCTGTTCAACGACACGACCTCCAATGCGCCTGAAGTCCTTGAGAAGAAGGCTGAAGGCGATGTCGTGACATACAAGATGTCGGCCAAGGGCTATGCGGTAACTGAGGGAGGCTACGCTGACGCGAAGCCTAACATAGTTGAAGTAAAGCTGAACAAGGCAACGAAAAAGATCGAGAGCGTAGCAGTTCTTGAGGTCAACGATACAAACGGGATCGGCACTCAGGTCAAGGCGAAGAACTTTCTCGACCAGTTCGCAGGGCTCTCATATGAGGACAAGTCAGCGACAGTCGATGCTGTATCAACTGCCACAGTGTCTTCCACATCAGTAGTCAAGGCAGTCAGAATGGCTGTCGAAGACCTGGGCAAGGAGTGATTGAAATGAAGAAAAGTTTAGGATTCAGTGCAGCATTCCTGGCTGTGGTGGTTCTTATATCCGGAGGGATAACAAAGGCCGCTGACAGCTATCTTGCACCAATAATCGAGAAGAACTCCGGTTCGCAGGACACCACAGCGCTCAAGGAAATGTTCCCTGACGCTTCCGAAATAGCAGAAATCACCATAGAAGATTCAACCGGTCTCATCACAACAGCCTACGAGGCAAAGGATGCAGGCTATGCCTATAAGGTAACCAACCAGGGCTTCGCAGCTCCAATAACCTTCATTATCGGAATCGGCAATGACGGCACAATAAAGGGCTTCAAGGTACTTGATATCGCAGACACTCCTGGATACGGAATGAAGGTGGGAGAGCCTGACTTTATAGCAAGCGTAGTAGGCAAAAAATCATCGGATTCCATAGCGACCATAGCAGGAGCAACAATAAGCTCCAGTGCGGTAGTAAAGGGTATAGATGCAGCCAAGGCGCACTTCAACAGCGTAAAGGGAATAGAAGGCGGCTCGTCGACACCTGAACCGGCTAAGCCAGCAGGAACATCAATCAAGATCTTCAGGACTCTTGGTGAAAAGACCAAGGGAACTGTAGTTGACAAGAAAGAAGACGGAGACGTCCTCACATTCACAGTCACTGCAAACGGCTATGCAATCCTTGAGGAAGGCTTCACAGAGGTCGCTCCAAACAAGGTGATTGTTGTGATTGACAAGTCAAAGCAGACAATAGTCAGCGTGGAGGTCGTTGAAGTCAACGACACAAAGGGAGTTGGCACAAGGGTTTCAGAGGAAGCCTTCGTAAGCCAGTTCAAGGACCTTTCCATAGCGGATGAGACAATAGCCGTGGATGCGGTAAGCGGTGCCACGGTATCAAGCGAATCAGTCGTCAATGCTGT
>DIWI01000108.1 GCA_002428415.1 Clostridiaceae bacterium UBA6110 | reverse complement strand
CGCCGAACTGGCGCACCACCTCCCACATAATCTCTAGTCAAGCTCATCTTGTGCCCTGATACGCGAAAGCAATCGCACCTGCGATTCCTCCAGCTTCATTTATTCTCTCTGTACAGATTCCAAGTGTGCTTCCGGTTGTAGCGACATCATCCACTACGAGTATCTTTCTGCCCTTTATCAGAGGTTTCTTGTTTTTCATGAGTCTAATTGTCAATGCATTTTCCTGTCTCCCAGTCCGTTCAAGCCCCTTCTGTTCAAATGCAGGTGCAGAGAACAGCCTTGTGCAGTCAGTTCCAGCAAGCCTTGCAACATTCCTTGCGAGAACCTCGCCATGGTCGAATCCAAGCCTTTTCCTGGATATCTTTGACGATGGAGCCCATGTGACCAAATCGAAGCTTTTTATGTAGTCACCATGGCTTTTGTGCATGATGGCTGCAATCTCTCTTGCAGCGTTGAATGAGCCTCTTGATTTAAAAGCGGAAACGAGTGCTTTTGCAGAGCCTTCGTATCTGCTGCAATGAAGTATGCCAGCCTCATCGTCTGGTACTATGCTCAATCTGCAGACCGGGCATAATCCATTGTAGTATTCGCCGCATACCGGACATCTAAGCCTCGGATAAAGGATGTCGAGGATACAGTCTATGATTCCGACGTGTAGCCTTTTTCCCAGAGCACCTTGTTGAAATGCCTTGTCATGTTCTTTGTCCTCTCTATGTCCTGTGTTTGAGTCTGGCAAAGAAAAATCACCTCTCCGTTCTCATCGTTGCAGTACCCGCTTCTGAGGCAAAGGAAAAGAAGCTCCCTGTAGGAATATTGAGGAGAATCGGCACCATGCACGATAATCTCGAAGTTCACAGGAACCTTGATGAAATCATCAATATCATCAGCAAAGAATATGTGAGCACGTGCGGTATCCTTTACCAGTTCAGCCATGCCCAGGGTTCCAACCATGTTGACATCAGTGACATAAGACATTATTGAATCGTCTACCTTTGCAAGGTACCTTGTGAGCCTCCTTGACTTTATCCTGTCTCCGGTAAACACAAGCACATTCTTCTTTTCATATACAAACCACAGGAGATACTCATATATTGAGACTGGTATCTCATCATCGATGTTCACCCTTGTCTCTATGATCCTGGGCTCTGATACGTATTCTCCGGTCCCCCCCATCGGTATCTCCAGGGACTCCACATTAAGGAGGATTTCCTCGAATGAATATGCGACCAGCCTTTTGCATCTCGGGAATATATAGCCGATGAGATTCTGGATTTCAACCTTCCGGCGGAAAGGAAATGAGTTGACGTCGTCATAAATTGCGAGGTCATACTCACCTGATGCGGATAATGCATCCTGATAACCGCATATGGTCAGATTCTGATCCAGCCCTTCAGGCAGGATTCCGTCAAACAGTGCATCATTAAGCAGCTGGCTGTCCTTCTCATCGCCTGTGATGTATAGGAGCCTGCCGCCTGATTCAAGGACAGATTCGCAAAGCTCCCTGACAGGCCCTATCCCCATATACGGGACCGCTACCAGATTCAAAGCCCTGTTCGATGATTTTTCATACCATTCTTTTAGCCTTTCAGCCAATTCACCTGTCAATTTGCTGACCCCCTCCGGAATCCATAAGCCCGTAGTCCAATATGCTTTTTATCCTGTACTTCAGCGAAGTGTGCCTCTCAAACGTCCTGGTGTTCGATACCATGTAATTCAGGGCTCGTTTGGAGCCGACCAGGACAAGCAGCTGCCTTGCCCTTGTCACGGCAGTGTAGATGAGGTTCCTGCTCATCAGAAGAGGCGGACCCATGAAAACTGGAATTACCACTACCTTGAATTCGCTTCCCTGGCTCTTGTGTATGGTGACTGCGTATGCAAGCTCCAGCTCCTCAAGCTCTCCGCTTTCGTAGGTCACATATCGCTCATCATCGAAGATGACTGTAACCTTCTCGTCCTCTTCATCGATCCTTACCACATATCCTATATCACCATTGAAAACGCCCTGACCACCATCACCTTCGAATATCGGGTCCGGATTCCTTGTCCATTTGATCATATAGTTGTTCTTTGTCTGCATGACCTTGTCACCGATCCTGAAATCAGTGAACTTGTTCTTTTTCCCCTTGGAATTCAGTACATTCTGCAGAACCTCGTTCAGGTTCAGGACCCCAAGGTCTCCCTTCTTCATCGGAGAAAGCACCTGAAAGTCCCTTATCCTGTCCCACGACCTGTTGAAGCCGGGAAGTCTGTTAAGTATAAGGTCAATTACCTTTTCCAGGCTGTCCTCAGGCCCTTCAGATTCTATGAAAAAGAAGTCGCTGTCCTTGACATTAAGGAACGGCATCATACCGCTGTTTATCCTGTGGGCATTGATTGTGATGTAGGACTCTTTGCCCTGCCTGTAGATGTATTCAAGCTTCACCACCTTGAACGCCCCGCTTTCGATCAGGTCCTCAAGCACCCGTCCAGGGCCAACCGATGGCAGCTGGTCTGCATCACCGACCAGAATAAGCCTGGTACCGGGACTTATCGACTTCAGCAGATTATTCATCAGCATAACATCTATCATTGATGCCTCGTCTATTATCACCACATCGCAATTAAGGCTCGACGCTTCCTCCATCTCGAAGTCTTCCTCGCCTTCGTCGGATACTCCAAGCTCAAGGAGCCTGTGTATTGTCTTAGATTCCCTGCCTGTAGCCTCTGACATCCTCTTGGCAGCCCTTCCGGTAGGAGCTCCCATTATGACCTTCCTTCCTTCTTTCTCGAAGATCTCAAGTATACATTTGATTATAGTGGTCTTTCCTGTTCCCGGACCTCCTGTGATGATTTCAATGCCGTTTGTGATAGCCCCTTCTATGGCTTCCTTCTGCTTTTCGTGGAATGCTATTCCATTTGCTTTCTCAAACCATTCGATGTGAGATGCGACATCAGCTTTCATTTCCTTGACACCCTGGAGGCTAAGAGCAAGTATCCGTTTGGTTATGGACGCCTCGCTGTAGAGGTAAGGCAGCGTAAACACTGAATCTATGCCATCCACCTTTTCGAGAACCAGTCGGTTCTCCATAATCGAGTGAACAAGATTGGCCTCTATCAGGTCCTCATTTACCTCAAGGCTTTCTATTCCTTTTGCCACAAGCATGTCCTTAGGCATGCAGGTATTCCCCTGTGAGCAGAATTCATTCACAAGGTACTTGATGCCGCTCTGGATCCTGAAAGGCGAATCCGTCATTATTCCCAGGTTCCTCGCGATCCTGTCAGCTGTCTTGAATCCGATGGTAGGAATCTCTTCTGACAGCACGTATGGATTTTCCTTCACTCTCCTGATGGAATCTGCCCCGAACACCCTGTATATCTTGAGGGCCTGCTTTGGCGTGACGCCGTACGACTGCATGAACACCATGATGTTCCTGACCTCTCTTCCCTTCTGGTACGAAGCGGAGATCATCTCGACCTTCTTCTTTCCTATTCCCTCAAGCTCCATCAGCTTCTCAGGCTCATTTTCCATGATATCGAATATCTTGCCGCCGAACTTCTCAACCAGCTTCTTCGCTGTTGCAGGTCCAATTCCTGATATGGCACCTGAAGCGAGATATTTTTCAATGCCCAAAAGCGAGTTGGGCAGGATTTCCTCATACTCAGTACACTTGAACTGTTTTCCGAAGGTAGCATGGTTAAGCCATTCTCCCTTCAGCTTAAGGGTTTGCCCCGGAGATACGAAAGGAAATATGCCTACCGCAGTGTGCAGGCTTTTGGCATCCTCTATCCTCAGGACACAATACGCATTCTCCTCATTTTGGAACACTATGTCCCTTACAGTTCCTTCAAGCACTTCCATCAGTTCACCTTCTTTCCATTTCAATAATAAGGTATATCCTGCAAGGTTTCCACATTTTTGACCCATACACATTATGTTAACAAAATCTATACTTATTCATGAAGCAATTAGATGAAATTTCCAGTATAATGATGTTAATGAAAATAATTTCCCGATACACTCGTATACGGGCATGAGGTGACAAATTGATATTCAGGAATTTCAGGCTCATATTTCCCGACAGGATTGAAAAAGGAAGCCTTCAGACCAGGGCTGGAAAGATAATCTCCATAAATGGACCTTTCATCGAAGATGATGAAGTGATCAATGGAGAAGGAAAATACCTTTCACCGGGCTTCATAGACATACACATACATGGCGCAGGCGGCAAGGATACCATGGACGGAGAAGTGGAATCAATAAACACGATCGCAGGTATCATTGCTGAACACGGCACCACATCGTTCCTCCCCACCACAATGACCATGGGTGTCCCTGAGATAAGGAAAGCACTCGGCTCCATAAAGGAAGCTGCAAAAAATCCAATTGGAGCATCAATACTCGGCGTGCACCTGGAAGGGCCTTTCATAAGCCCTAAAGCCATCGGTGCCCAGAACCCGGGATTCGTACTCGAACCATCAATAGAAGCCTACGAGTCAATAACTGACGGTTATGAGGATCTTGTGACTAGCATAACAATGGCTCCCGAGGTGCCAGGTGCTTCAGAGCTCATTCCATATCTGAAGCAAAAGGGCGTAAGGGTATCCATCGGCCACACTGCCGCAACCTATGATGAAGCAGTCGTGGGGATCGGACTTGGCTGCAGCCACTCCACACATCTGTTCAACGCCATGACCCCGCTCACCCACAGAAGTCCCGGCACGGTCGGAGCGATTTTCGATACCGATATAACCACTGAGACCATTTCAGACGGTATCCACATATCCTGGCCATCTCTCAGGATAGCCTACAGGCAGAAGACAAGCGACAAGGTAATGCTCGTCACTGATGCCATGATGGCATGCGGAATGCCTGACGGCAAATACTGGCTCGGAGGTCAGGAGGTGCTGACAAAGGATGGCGCTGCAAGGCTTTTGAACGGTTCGCTGGCAGGCTCCATACTCACAATGGATGCCGCAGTAAGGAATGTTGCAAGAAACACCTCACTTCCCCTGCATGAGGTAGTCAAGATGGCTTCCCTCAACGGTGCCAGGTTCTGTGGTGCTGATGACAGGAAGGGAAAGATTGCTGAAGGCTACGACGCAGACCTTTTAGTATTTGATGAGGATGTCAATATCTCGCATGTCTTTATAGAGGGAAGAAAATTCAAATGATTTTATCAATGCCGGCTCTGCCGGCATTCTTTCTGTAACCGCATTGTATCACCGAAAGGCAGCATGTATGGTAGAATCAAGGTAGGACAATTACTTAAAAGGATGTGCTTGATATGAAGATACTAGAAAACGTCAAGAAATCAATGAAGGACCTTAGGACGGGCTTTGAAAGATATCCGATTACCTTGATAGCTTCAGTCGTGCTGCTTGTCATACTCATTTCACTGAATGAAATGGACATGAAGGACATCGACACTGAAATCCTTGGCAGGATAGCCATGGTTGTAGGACTTTCGCTTCCATTATCCATTTCAGTAGCCCACCTGAACGAGGGCCTGCTATCAAGGAAGCCCCAATTCAAGGCTCTTGCTTTTGCCTTTGCAGCGGCTCTGCTCGTTGCATACTACTTCCTGTTTACCGAAGACCACGGTATGGTTACCGGAATGCGCTATGCTGCTGCATTGGTTTCTCTCATCATAGGCGTATTCTTCACCCAAAGGCTGAACATAAGGCTGAATTATGAGACGTATGTCACCAAGGTTTTCTACGCGTTCTTCCTCACAGCGCTGTATTCAGGGGTTCTCTATTTTGGAATCTCAGCCATCATATTCACCATCAATTCACTTTTTGATGCAGAAATACCGGACAAGTACTACCTGTACAGTTTCCTTACTGTCGTGTTCGTATTTGCAGCCTCCATGTTCCTTTCCAAGCTGCCGAGAATCGAAGAGACCTTCGAGGAACATAAGTATACAAAAGCCCTCAAGGTACTTCTCCTGTACATCGTCATTCCGCTGATAACAATATATACAGGCATACTCTACGTATACTTCATAAAGATAATCGTAACTGGCGTATGGCCGAGAGGACTTGTATCAAATCTGGTCCTTTGGTATTCGGTGCTTTCAGCCGGAGTCATCTTCTTCATATCTCCACTTGTATCAGACAATTTTGTAGCCAGGGCTTTCCGCAACTTCTTCCCTATAGCTGACCTCCCTATACTTGCAATGATGTTCGTATCAATGGGTCTTAGGATCGGTCAGTACGGCTTCACAGAAAACAGGTATCTGGTCGTCATACTCGGAATTTGGGCTCTTGTAGCTATGGTCTGGTTCATTGCAGTCAGGAAGCTCAACAATATCTTCCTGCCGATATCCCTGACACTCACAGCCCTCATAGCTGTTTTCGGTCCCTTCAGCGCATTCAAGGTATCAGAGATGAGCCAGAATTCAAGGCTTGAATCAATCCTTGAAATAAACGGCATGGTGCAGTCAGGATCAATTGTCCCAAATGCATCCATCCCTGATGCTGACAAGAGAGAAATCAGTGCCATAGCCTCATTCTTCGAGTCAAGGGAAACATACGACATGGAATACGTTCCTGAGGGATTCAAGATCATGGACATGAATGTGGTCTTCGGATTCCCATATGATGATAACAGAGGATACCTGGACGACCAATACTTCTATTTCTTCGTACCTATGGAAAACCAGGTCCTTGAGATAAAAGGCTATGAGCACTTAGTAAAGGCTGTCACATACCAGACGAATGAGTATTCAGCAGGTACCGTGTCAATGAAATATGATTCTGCAGCGTCTGAACTCATTTTCAGCGACAGCACAGGCGAACTGCTTAAAGCTGATTTCAAGGCATACTACCAGAAGATGTTTGATGCCTCAAGCACATCAGCCGGCAAGGGTGAGGTATCAGTTAAAGACGCCACCTTCATTGAAGAGAATGAAAAAATCTCTGTGAAGATAATATTTGAAAGCATGAACGGAAACCATGAGGATGGCAAGATAAAGATAGATAACGCCGCATACTTTGTACTTGTAAGAGTAAAATAGAAGAATCATCCTTGAAAAAGACTTAGTGATACAAAAAATCAATGGAAATCATAATGGAGCAGTTCAAATTCGAACTGCTCCATTTTCTCATATAAGCTTCTTTATTTCTTCTACCTTGTCCAATCTCTCCCATGGCAGGTCCAGGTCAGTCCTTCCGAAATGTCCGTAAGCGGCTATCTGCCTGTATATCGGCCTTCTCAGGTCCAGGTCCCTTATTATCGCACCAGGCCTCAGGTCGAACACCGTGTCGATTATGGAGATTATCCTGTCATCAGGTATCTTGTTCGTTCCGAATGTGAATACCTCTATTGAAAGCGGCTTTGCAACCCCTATGGCATATGCCAGCTCCACTTCAAGCCTGTCAGCCACTCCTGCAGCTACCAGGTTCTTGGCAACCCATCTTGCGGCATAGGCTGCTGACCTGTCCACCTTCGTTGGATCCTTCCCGGAGAAGGCTCCGCCACCATGCCTTCCGTATCCGCCGTAGGTATCGACTATGATCTTCCTGCCAGTAAGGCCTGAATCTCCGTTAGGTCCTCCTATTACGAATCTTCCTGTAGGATTTATGTAGTACTTTGTATTCTCATCCAGAAGATGCTCCGGGATCACAGCATTGATGACATGCTCCCTGACATCCCTTTCGATCTCAGCATGCTCAACGACAGGGCTGTGCTGTGTAGAAACTACAATCGCCTCCACCCTTACCGGTTTGTCTTCATCGTACTCCACTGTGACCTGAGTCTTACCATCCGGCCTCAGGTAAGACAGCGTGCCGTCCTTCCTTACCTCTGACAGCCTTCTTGCAAGCTTCTGCGCAAGGGAAATCGGCATCGGCATGAGCTCCTCTGTCTCGTTTGAAGCGTAGCCGAACATCATCCCCTGGTCTCCTGCTCCTGTCTTTTCAATCAGGCTTTCAGCATGTCCCCTGGTCTCAAAAGCGTCATCGACACCCATGGCTATGTCTGCTGACTGTTCATTTATGGATGTTATGACGGCGCATGTTTCAGCATCAAAGCCGTACTTGGCCCTTACGTATCCTATTTCGGTTACAGTTTTCCTGACTACCTTCGGTATGTCCACATAGCAGTTTGTTGTTATCTCTCCCATTACAAGCACCATACCTGTGGTTACGGCCGTCTCGCAGGCTACTCTTGCCATAGGATCCTGTTCAAGTATCTTGTCGAGAATCGCGTCGGATATCTGGTCGCATATCTTGTCCGGATGTCCTTCCGTTACAGATTCTGAAGTGAATAGTCTTTTCATAATAACCTCCTGAAAAAAATGAAGCCTCTTCATTAAAAGAAGAGGCGTGTCGTGCACGTTCCTCTTATCTTGCAGCATTGCTGCAGGAATTGGCACCACGTAT
>DIWI01000037.1:581-2877 GCA_002428415.1 Clostridiaceae bacterium UBA6110 | reverse complement strand
TCAGTCCCGGACAATCTCCACCGCCTGTAAGTATTCCTATTCTCTTTATCTTGTTGACTACCATATTTTTTGCCTCCCTGATTTAGTATGCAAACTTTCCATGGATTTCACTATGATTTTATCCTAAGAAGAAACATAATGCAAAGGTCTGCAGGCCAAAGACCACGAGTTCCAAAATTTAAAAATCATTAACAAGAGCTGCGAACCTGTCCCCACGTTCTTCAAAGTTCCTGAAGCTGTCAAAGCTGGCGCAAGCAGGAGAAAGCGCAACGATATCACCTGGCTTTGAAAGCCTTTTGGCAATGTAGACCGCATCCTCAAATGATTCGGCCATATGTACAGGTACGAAAATCCCCTTCATGTTGGCAAGGTTGTCAAACGCATCCTTCAGCTTGAACCTTGTATCACCTACAAGCACCGCATTCTTTATGTATTTGTAACCCTGGAATGCTACTGGTGAAAGGTCGATGTTCTTGTCATAGCCGCCTGCGATGAGGTTTACCTTAGTATCGAGAGCCTTAAGGCTGGCAAGAGTCCTCGTCGGACTGGATGCAATGGAGTCATTGTAATACCTTACACCCTTATACTCCCTTACAAGCTGGCATCTGTGCTTGACTCCCGGGAAAGTACGGGCTACCTTCCTCATCTCATCTATTGACACATAATCCTTGGCAGCTAAAAATGCAGCAAGGAAATTCTCTGCATTGTGAACTCCCCTGACCAGCATGTCATTCAGCTCTACTACCTTCTCATCCCTTAGATAAAGGGTGCCGTCAGCAAAATATGCATCTTCAAGCTCCCTGGTCGATGAGAAGAACTCAACTACGCCCTTCGCCTCAGCTGCAAACTTCTTTGTTATCTCATTATCCTCATTGAGTATGAGGATGTCGTCCTTTCCCTGATGCAGGAAGATGTTCTTCTTTGCATCGATGTACTCCTGCATGTCCTTGTGCATGTCGAGATGATTCGGGGAAAGGTTGGTCACTATTGCAACCTCAGGAGACACAGTCATGGTCATGAGCTGGAAGCTCGAAAGCTCAAGCACCACCATATGGTCGTTTCTAATGTCCTCTATCTTGTCAAACAGAGGTGTCCCTATATTGCCGCCAACGAACACCTTATAGCCCGCCTCTTTGAGAAGCAGACCAAGAACAGTTGTAGTTGTTGTCTTCCCGTCAGATCCTGTCACACCGAAAGTCCTTGCCTTGCAGTACTTCAGGAACTCCTCCATCTCAGATGTTATTATTGTCCCCTTTTCCAGTGCCCTTACAAGATGCGGATCGTCAATTCTCATGCCAGGAGTCTTGAATATGACATCAAGCCCATCGAGATGGTCAAGATAATCATGGCCGACAAATATCTCTATCCTGTCAGATAGCTCCTGGACCTCAGGACCCAAATCCTTTAGCTCTCTCCTGTCAAATGCAGACACCTTTGCACCCAGCTTCAGAAGAAACCTTATAAGCGGAAGATTGCTTACTCCTATGCCTACTACTCCGACCTTCTTATCCCTTATATATTCCTTGAACTCATTGAAATCTCTTTTCACAGCTTACACCCGCATTTCAAATATTTGTACATACTTACAAAGGATACTTCCTTCACCCTTCAGTATAAAGTAAAAGGAAGTATAATTGCCACTATTTTAGCTGAAAGGACCAGCCCATCGGGCCGGTCCTTAAAATGTCGGAAAGTATCAGAACTCAAGCTTCCTCGTTATATAATCAGCTACTTCGTATACTGAGAGTCTTATCTGCTCCATGGTATCCCTGTCTCTCACAGTTACCGTGTTGTCCTCAAGAGTATCAAAGTCAACAGTTATGCAGTACGGTGTTCCGATTTCATCTTCTCTTCTGTATCTCTTGCCTATTGACCCTGCTTCATCGTAGTCGACCATGAAGTGCTTCGAAAGCTGTCCGTAGACTTCAAGCGCCTTCTCAGAAAGCTTCTTGGAAAGAGGCAGTACAGCAGCCTTGAACGGAGCAAGTGCAGGATGCAGCTTCAGTACGTTCCTATCCTCACCGTTTTCAAGTTTCTCCTCCTCATAGGAATCTACAAGGAATGTGAGGAACAGCCTGTCTACACCGACTGAAGGCTCAACGCAATAAGGGATGTACTTCTCATTGGTTACTGGATCGACATATGAGAGGTCTTCATTGGAATGGTTGATATGCTGTGTCAGGTCATAGCTTGTCCTGTCAGCGATACCCCAAAGCTCGCCCCATCCGAACGGGAATTTGTACTCAATGTCAGAGGTGCCGGCACTGTAGAACGAAAGCTCTTCAGGCTTGTGGTC
>DIWI01000037.1:183-479 GCA_002428415.1 Clostridiaceae bacterium UBA6110 | reverse complement strand
ACGGAACCTTCTTCCTTGTTGTCCTGGCGACGCTCTTGAAGTTGACGAATATACCCTGAGCAGTCTCCGGCCTGAGGTAAACCTCGTTCTTGCTGTCCTCGGTGATTCCCATGAAGGTCTTGAACANNTGCTTGTGAAGTTCTTCTTTCCGCACTTCGGACATACGATGCCATTGTCCTCGATGTACTTCATGAGCTCGTCTTCCTTCATGCCGTCAGCTGATGCAACCTCAGCTCCCTTTAAAGTCATGTCATCCTCAACAAGCTTATCAGCACGGAACCTTGACTTGCAGTCCT
>DIWI01000037.1:0-141 GCA_002428415.1 Clostridiaceae bacterium UBA6110 | reverse complement strand
TCTCCTGCACGAACCTCTTCCACCATGCCTTCTTTATGTTGTTCTTGAGCTCAACTCCAAGCGGGCCGTAATCCCAGGAATTTGCTAGGCCCCCATATATTTCCGATCCCGGATACACGAAGCCTCTGCCCTTGGAAAGCG
>DIWI01000039.1:45938-46713 GCA_002428415.1 Clostridiaceae bacterium UBA6110 | reverse complement strand
TCTTCGAGCTTTCCACCTTCATGGATAAGACAGTAAGGACCCTTTCCTTAGGCCAGAGGATGAGAGCAGACCTCGCTGCTTCCATGCTTCATAATCCACATGTGCTTTTCCTTGACGAGCCTACCATCGGCCTGGACGTTGTAGTCAAGGAGAGGATAAGGAAGGCGATCAAGGACATGAATGAAAAGTATGGAACTACCATCGTACTTACCACTCATGACATGAGCGACATCGAGGAGCTCTGCCACAGGATCATAATAATCGACAAGGGTTCCCTTCTATATGATGGGGGAATAGACAAGATACGGAAGGACTACGGCTACGAAAGGAAGATAACCTTCGACCTCAGGTACGAAAAAGAAGATGACGTGATCGAAAGCCTGGGTTCCATATACCAGAACATAGAAGGCAGCACTAAGGATAACCTGCGCTTCATCGTGCAGGACAACCAGGCTGTCATCAACTTCAACAGGAATGAGATAAGCATCTCGAGCATCATGAACTTCGTNNAGGACATGGATATCGAAGCCATAGTCAAACAGATATACACGAAATAAGCATACCCTGGTCAATCTGGTATTGGCCAGGGCTGTTTTTTTTATTCAGCACAGTAAGACCGCCATAAAAAAAGAAAAAGCCAGCCCAAGCAGGCCAGCTTTTCGCAGAGGGTTTCCATTAATTTTTTAAGAGATTTTTTACTTGTTGACTACATTTACCGGAGTACCTGCTGCAAACTGCGTCAGGTTGTCTACCGCTATGTCCATGAGCCTCTTTC
>DIWI01000039.1:45693-45816 GCA_002428415.1 Clostridiaceae bacterium UBA6110 | reverse complement strand
CTCCATCCTTCATCTTCGCTATGTTGTCTTTGTTGATTATTCCTTCGGTCTCCTTGAACAGAGGTACATGCAGGCTTATTACGTCTGACTCCCTGAACAGTGTGTCAAGGTCAGCATATCTGC
>DIWI01000039.1:0-45616 GCA_002428415.1 Clostridiaceae bacterium UBA6110 | reverse complement strand
CAAGCTCCATCAGAGGATACTTCCAATAGGTCCAATCCTGGTTGCTTGCCCATTCTCCTGCAAATACGGAGTCTGAGTGCGCTCCCACATGGTGGCAGATCTCAAGCAGCAGCGCGAAAACATACTGCGAGACTGCTGAGGTTCCATAGGTAGGTATGTTTGTTACAGCTATACCCGCTTCCTTCGCCGCAGCCACATCAACCACGTTGTNNCGTTGTAGCCTGTTGCCAGGACTCCAACGTACTTCATGTTAGTGCATGCCGCTATGGTCTCTTTTGTTATCGGAGTCTTGTTGACTATGACAGCATCGGAATCGCCGATCCTCTCAATAATCTTGTCAGCTGGTGTCCTGTCATATACGGTCACCTCTCCAAGCTTCTCGAAGCCTTCCCAGGAAAGGTCTCCGGGGTTTTCGGTGTATCCGTCAAGTATCACTATCTTCATATTCTTATACCTCACTCTTCAAAAAATATCCCTACAGCTATTATATCCCATTACTTCGGACTAATCCAAAGCAGATATCAGCTTCCTTGAATATCCATGAAGTCATTCTTCTAGTAGTTCGCGTAGTCCTTGTCGTTCTCAAGCTGCTTGAGAAGTTCCTTTGCATCCTTGACACTGTAGTTCTCGTGGATAAGCTTTCTCAGTACTACTACGAGTGCAGTAACATCATCATATTCCCATACGAATCTGCCCATTGTCACTCCGCCAACTCCGCAATCAAGTGCATCTCTTGTCATCTGGAGATAATCATCAAGTGTTTTGCAGGAATCTCCTCCCTGGATCACTACTCTTGCAGGGCAGGACTCAATGACCTTGTGCATGCTTTCCATGTCTCCGGTATAGGTCGTCTTGATTATGTCTACGCCAAGCTCAGCGCCTGCACGTACGCAGTATGCTATGTTTTCCCACTTTGTCCTGTCTTCTGGAGCAACTGATTCTCCCTTAGGATACATATGTCCGATGAGAGGCATTCCAAGGCTCATGCACTGTCTTGACATCATTCCGATGTCATGGATCTGCTGCGCCTGGAAGTCGCCTAACATCATGGCCCCAACTGATACTGCGTCAGCGCCCATCCTAACTCCCTCTTCAGCATCTCCGAACATTACGTCAGATGTTGGATTTACAGGTGAGTAGCTTGAGCACTTGAGGAGAAGTGAAGCCTTTCCTGCGTGCTTAGGCCAGCAAAGCTCTGCTATTCCCTTCGTCATTGTTATCGCATCAGGTCTTCCTGCTACTATCTTGTCTATTGTCTCCTGTATCGGAATGAGGCCTTTCATGATTCCTCTCGAAATCGAGTGGTCCACTGTGATTGCCATCATCTTATCGCTCTTAGGATTTACCAGTCTGCTCATTCTTACCGCTTTTCCAAGCATTGCCATTATATTTCCCTCCAAAATTTTATTGTTTTACACGTTTTTTATTGCTTATTACGCTTCTATCATTATCTTCAGGCCAGATCCGTCAAGGAACTTCTCATAAGCCGCCTTGAAGTCATCCAGCTTGTACACATGGGTCGCTATTTCGTCCAGGTCTATCTTCCCCGTCTTGACCATCTCTGCAGCCGCAAGGTAGTCGCTTCTCTTATATGCGGTTGACCCGCATATGTTGAGCTCGTTGTAATGTATGGTGTTTGCACTCATCTGGCTCATGCCATCTCCCGCAAATCCGGCAAACAGACAAACCGTTCCACCCTTCTTTGCAAGGTTTATGGTTGAGTTCAGTATTGAAGGCACTCCTATTGCAACGATTATGACATCCACTCCTAAACCGTCAGTCTCTCTCATTACTATCTCGTTAAGGTTCTCGGATGTAGGATCAACGATGACATCTGCACCCAGCGTCTTGGCCTTATCTCTTCTCATCTGGTTAGGTTCGCTGATTATTACCTTGCTTGCTCCTGCAATCTTAGAGAGCTGGAGGTGCATGAGTCCGATCGGACCTGCTCCAACCACAAGCACAGTGTCATTGAATCCTGTACCTGCATTTACCATTCCCCTGATGCAGCATGCAAGAGGTTCGATCAGAGCTCCTGCAGTGCTCGAAACATGATCAGGCATCTTTACGACATTCCCTGCCTGGATGGCAATTCCCGGGATAGCCAGGTATTCCTCGAAGCCGCCGTCAAACTGGTATCCTATGGCCTGTCTGTTGAGGCATGCATTTTCACGTCCGTTAAGACAGCTTGAGCAGGAACCGCATGGAATGACGTTTGCTATAGCTACTCTCTCACCAACCGCAAATCCCTTAACCTCAGAGCCAACCTCTGAAATCACTCCGCAAATCTCATGTCCTATGACTGAAGGATATCTTACATCCTTGGTCTTCTTGCCCTCAAGTATCCTTATGTCAGTTCCACAGATAGCCGCTTTTTCCATCTTTANNATTACTGCTTTCATTAATTTACCTCCATAGACAGTTCATACATAACAGCGCATATTTTATAATCGCTCGACTTGATTCAATTATACCGCATGTTACAGATTTTACAATCGTTTTTGACTAAATAAATTCATATTCATTCAATACAGTTCAGATTTCGAGTCATTTTGTGACCAAAATGCTGAATTTTGGCAAATAAAATTGAGCCATTAATCGCTCAAGCATCATTATTCAAATATTTGAACATTTTATTTCAGATCGATTGCCTATTGTACAGCAATCTTCATGCAGAGCCTGTCCTTGTGCATCAGCTTGTCTAGAGCAGGATAAAGCTCCTTGTAGATGTCATAGTTGCAGCGGTATTGGGATTCATTGATTTCAACAGGTACCACTTCATGCATAAGGTTGCTGCAGGTAGGTACCGATTCAAGGGTATGATGTCCTGAAGCTATGGCTCCCAGCATCGCTGCCCCGAATGCTGAAGAATTTGGTGCCTCCACAGTGTTGAAAGGTATCCCGAACAGGTCTGCCCTTATGCTCAGTGCCAGTTCGCTGCTCGATGCACCACCCACGCACTTCACGCTATCAGGCTCGATATGCCATCTTTCCCTCGCAATATTGTAAAGCTGGTACATCCCATATGCAGAGCTCTCATAAACCGCCCTGACAAGGTCCGCTTTCCTCGTCTTGAGGCCAAGACCAAAAAACACTCCGCAAGTATTCGCGTCGAATACCGGACTTCTTTCTCCAGACAGATAAGGAAGGAATACAACGCCGTTGGCTCCTGGTATCGATGTCCATCCGGCCTGTTCAATCTCCTCAACACAGGTGAGCTCTGTAAACACATCGTTTATCAGCCAATTGATTGCTGCTCCGGTGGTAGACATAGCGCCATGGGCCAGCCACAATCCCGGTATGACATGGCTCCTGTTCATGAATGCCTTGTCAAAGACAGGCTCATCAAGACATACCGTGAACACTCCGGATGTTCCCAGGCTTTCGAAAACATCACCCTGCCTGTTTATTCCAAGCCCGAAGCTTGAAGCAGCGGTGTCAGCGCTTCCAATAGCTACCGCGACATTGCTGTTTAGTCCCGTGATCAGCGACATTTCAGGTGTAAGTGTTCCTACACTCTCATATGGAGTAATGATCGGAGGGAGCAGTGCTCTGTCTACCCCGAATGCCTCAAGCAGCGAATCATCCCAATCCTTTGGCTTTCTGATATCAACTATACCGGAGTAGGATGCAACAGTAGGGTCCGCGAAGAGGTTCCCAGTGAACTTGGCTGCAAGGTAAGAATTCAGGTATGCGAACTTGTGCACTTTCTTCCATATCCCTGGCTCATTTTCCCTTACCCATTCTATGAGCGCTGCCGAACAGGTTGACGAGCTCGGGTTGTTTCCCGTGCTTCTGAAATACTCATCTTTTCCGCCGATTTTTTCCACATACCGCGAAACAATTTCTGTACTTCGGTTATCCAGATATAGTATAGCCGGCAGAAGTGGATTCATCTCATCATCTAGAAACAATACTGTAGGCGATGTCACACTGAAGCTTATTGAAGCGATATCCGATTCGTAGCCTCTAGATGCTATTCTCACAAGCGCAATCAATGTGTCAAAAAGATTCATTGCATCCAGCTCGAGATGACCGTCATCGGATTTCATGATTACTGAATCCTCGATTACCTGTTTAACCAGCCTGCCTTCATGGTCGAACAGACAAGCCTTGATCTTGCTTGTTCCGATGTCAATGCCGATGTATATGGGTGTTTGCATTACGCACCTCCAAGTGTCGCTATTGGTACCGGTGCGATCGTCCGCCTAAACGGTCACTACCTCTACACCGGCTTCTATGAATTTTTTTCTGCTGCCATCGCTCATCCCGGTATCGGTAACAAGGATGTCAATCATGTCAGCGCTCGCAACTGAGACCATTCCTGTGAGTCCAACCTTGCTGCTGTCAGTTACGCATATGAGCTGATGACTTATCTCAATCATTTTCTTTGTTGCCGGGATCGCATCATAATCGTGCTTTGTTATGCCTTCCTTGTAGGTAAGTCCGCTTGCGCCCACTACACAGGCTTCAGCATGCAGCCCCTCAAGGGACTTCAGTGCGAGCTCCCCATAAAGGTTTCCCGCATCCGTCTTCAAGACACCTCCAACCAGTATTACATCGATATTCTCCCTGCCCCTCAGGACATTGGCGATATCAAGGCTGTCGGTTATTACCCTTAAAAGCCTTGACGGCCTAAGGTTTCTGGCAACAGCTAGTGTTGTTGTTCCAGTGTCGAGGACTATGCATGCGGCATCCTGAACGAGGCCTGCCACATACTGCCCAATCCTTTCCTTCTCATCGACATATCTTTCAGATCGCGATGTGTAAGTCATTTCTTCGTTCCTGAACTGGCTTCCGAGAACTACCGCACCACCGTGGGTACGTTGTATCTTCCCTTCAGCCTCGAGCTCTATGAGATCCCTGCGTACCGTAGAAATCGACGAATTGAGTATCCTCACCAATTCACCTATTGATATGTACTTGTTCTTTTCCATTTCTCTGCAAATGATTTCGTGGCGTTCCGCAGCGATCATATTTTTGCTCCTCCCAATTTCCCGATTCGTATCCTATCTAAAATATATGCCTTATCTTCCAACTATCCAATACCTGAACAGATAAATTCAGGAATATTCTTTTAAATTGGGAACAGGAAGTTCAACGGTCCCATTATGATTCCAGGGAACACGGCAAGTGCGGCAAGTGACATAATCAGAATGATTATCCAGGGCATAAGCTTCGGAACAATCTGTTCAAGCCTGAGGCCGGTAACACTGGTAGCAGCGTACAGACATACTCCCACAGGTGGCGTAATTAGTCCAAGCGCCAGTGAAAGCACAAGGAATACTACGAAGAACAGCGGGTCGACTCCAACTGATGTAACAGCAGGAAGTAGTATGGGCACTACTATGTATATTGCAGCAGTTGCATCCATTATCATTCCTACCACAACCAGGAATGCCAGAACAACGAGCATTATCAGTATCGGATTTGAAGTAAGGCTTGTTATTGAGGTCGCAATCTTAGCTGGCAGTCCGTCAAACTCGAATATCCAGTTTGCAGACTTTGCTGTGACAGCTATGAACAGTATCGTTCCAGTTGTCTTGGTGGTGTTGATCAGAAGCCTCGGAATGCTCCTCAACGTGAAGCCCTTGTATATTGTAAGAGATATTATGGTTGAGTACACAACAGCTATTGCCGCAGCTTCTGTTGGTGTTACAATTCCTGTGAACATGCCAATAAGTATTATTACTGGAACAAGCATAGCCGGGATTGAGATTAAAAGACTCTTGAAGAAAATTTCAAGGCTGAATTTTGACCTGTCGCCAATCTTATGCTTCTTGCAGTAAAGGTGGTTATAAACCATGAAAATCACTGCAATCATCAGACCTGGTATGACTCCGCCCACAAGCGCCTTGCCCACTGATACGTTCGCAACAGAAGCTGCGACTATCATCAGTATGCTCGGAGGAATCATCGTAGCCAGTGTAGAAGTAGCTACTGTGATGGCAGCGGAATATTCCTTGTCATAGCCATGCTTTTCCATGGCACTCATTTCAAGGACTCCAAGTCCTGCAACGTCAGCAACAGAAGATCCTGACATGCCGGCGAATATAAGGCTGGTCACGATATTGACATGACCGAGTCCGCCAGGCATCCAGCCGACCATTGAATTCGCAAAGTTGAATATCTTGTCTCCAACACCGCCCTTGTCCATTATGTTTCCAGCAAGTATGAACAGTGGAACCGCAACCATTATGAAGCTGTTCATGGAGCTGAACATGGACTGGGAGATTAGCGTAAGTGGTATATCAGAGAAAAACACGAGAGTAAGTACGCTTGAGAATCCAAGGGATATTGCCACCGGTATTCCAAGGAACATGAGTATGAAGAACAATGCTATGAGAAATATGCTCATTGGTTTACCTCCGCCTTTGGTTTTAATAGACTGTCTATGTCTACAGTATGTGGATGAAGTACAAGAGATTCTGCTACGCCAATAATCCCAAGCACACCTGAGACCGGAACGCTTGCTCCGATTAACCACATCGGGATCATAAGGGCTGAGCCCATCTCATTCATGTTGACCTGCTGCATCATCAGCTGATATCCATATACGATCATGAATCCGAAGAATATCAGTGAAAAGAAAGTGTAAGTCCACTTGCTCAGCTTTCTTACTATTGGGGGTGCGTAGCCTACCATTATAGTAACTCTGGCAGATTCGGAATTCCTGAATCCCATTCCAATGCCAAGGAATATGATCCAAATGAATATGAACCTGGTGCCCTCTTCTGTCCATGGGGCTGGATTTCCGAGTACCCTTCCGAGTATCTGGATAATTACTGTGACTACAATGGCACCTGCAGCGATTCCTGCAAGAGCATCGACGATTTTGTTCAATACACCGACGAATTTGCTGAATCCTACCTTCCAGGAGCCCTGATTGCTTTTTTCATTCATGTCGTTCATCACATTCTCCTTAAATAAAGCGCAAGCCATAAGATATTCATTTATCATACGGCTTGCGTCAAAGTACCTATTGCTTATTTCTTGCCTACAAACTCAAGAGTCTTGTTAAAGAATGCCTCATCGCCTACCAGTTCTTTGAATGTCGGGTAAAGCTTCTTTGATACATCAACGAACTGCTGCTGCTGTTCTGGTGTTATCTTGTTTAGTGTCATTCCCTTTGAAACAAGTGTATCTATAGCTGTCTGGTCCTGCTTGCTGTCGTAATCAACCTTCCAGCCCTGCATTTCCATAGTCACATCTTCAAGAACCTTTTTCTGTGCATCTGAAAGCTCGCCGTATTTCTTAGTGTTGATTCCAACTATCCAACCGTCAGCCATATGGTTTGTGACTGATATGTACTTCTGAACCTCATAGAACTTTGCTGATACAGGAACGTCAACAGGATTTTCCTGTCCATCTATGGTCTTCAGCTGAAGCGCGTTGTATACTTCTCCGAATGCCATTGGAGTTGGTATTGCCCCTGCTTCCTTGAAGAAATTAACCCAAAGCGGATTGTTAGGTACTCTCAGCTTTACGCCTGCAAGGTCTGCTGGTACTGTGATCGGCCTGACTGCGTTTGTTATCTGTCTGAAGCTCCTTGTCCAGTAGCCAAGTCCTGTAATACCCATTGTGCTGATGCTTCCAAGCAGCTCCTTGCCTGTGGCACTGTTAAGGTAGCTTGTGAACTGCTTTGTGTCATCAAAAAGGTAAGGTATGCTTATAGCGTTGAATTTCTTTTCAAAGTTCGCATAAAGCGAGGTTGAAAGTACCAGCATGTCCAGGGCTCCCGATCCAAGCTGCTTTACAGCTGCACTTGGGTCTGCTCCATACAGAGAACCGTTTGGATATACCTTGATCTTTATTGAACCGTTGCTCTTCTCAAGGACCTTCTTTGCAAATTCATTTGCCGCTACTGTAACTGAAGATGTATCAGGATCAGGAGTCGACAGTGTGAACTCTATTGTCTTTTCAGTCGGTGCAGCTGTTGTTCCCGTTCCAGTAGTCGTAGGTGTCGTCGGTGTCTTCGAGCCACATGCAGCGAGTGATACGGTGAGCATAGCCGCAAGAACAGCACTTAAAATTTTCTTCAATTTTGTTTCCCCCTTGAATTATGATTGATAAACGAAAGCTACAGCAGATTTAACCCTCTTTTGAACACATCCTTTTCTAATGTATGTTGCCATGAATCTAATGTTATTTCGTGAATACATTCGAGCGACATCACTTAATAACTTGCTGTTTTTTGAACGATTATCTCTACTAATTGTTATTATACACAAATAAAGAACGTTTTCAAGCACTATTTCATTTAAAATTGTTCAATTTCGTTTATTTTTATTTATTTGAAACCGATTATCAGCTGAAACCCATGTTTTCCATCGATTAGACTCAGCACAAGTCAATAATTCAATATAATCCGGGTGAAGCAGTAATAAGCCATACCATATCAGCTTAATAATATAAAAAAGAAGCACGCCAGGTAATGGGCAGTGCTTCTCAAAAAGGGGGGGGTCTTCACAGAGGTGAAACTGTGAAATATATTGGGAGTTTACTTGTTGACAACATTGATTGGACTTCCTGCAACAAACTTCTCCAGGTCGTCCACCGCTATGTCCATGAGCCTCTTTCTTGATTCCTTTGGCGCCCATGCTATGTGCGGGGTGATTATCATGTTCTTCGCCTTAAGGAGCGGATTGTCGTTCTTTATTGGCTCTTTCGGTACCACGTCGTATCCTACTGCGAACACCTTGCCGCGTTCAAAGCCTTATATCAGGTCTTCCTCAACCATCAGCGGTCCTCTGGATGTAATATATTGCTTTAAGGATCTACTCATTTGTCATTTCATTTTTTGAAAGCTCGATCTACAACTCCCACACTAACCAAAACTATGGAACAAATGCACTTGAGACACATAGAGCAATCCTTTCCGTTATAGAGGAAAGGAACATTGAAAAGGTGAAGGATGCAGTTGGTATGGCTGTTGACAATTGGGAAGGACTTCAAAAGAGAAAATAACATGCTGTATTATCAGCCGCATTCAATGGATGCAGCTTTCGTCATTTTATTGAATAGCCTTTCAAAGCAACTCTTCGTTTATGAAAACTTCTGAAAATTTACATAACATTTACATGAAAACCCCCATATCTTTACATGAATGCCATATAATAGAAGAAACAACAGAAAGGGGGTGAAAAATATTGAAGAATTTAAACATATGCATAGACATCGACGGAACAGTAACAGAGCCATTCTACTGGCTGGATAAGGCTAATTCCTATTTTGGAAAGAACCTGAAGCCAAGAGAAATCAAGGTTTACGACATTGAAGAGGCCATGGGACTGCTGCCTGGAGATTATGACAGATTCTACGACGAGTTCGGCGAAGAACTTCATAGGGGTGCCATAATGAGGTCGGGAGTTACAGAAGTAATAAGAAGGCATCATCTTACTCACTATATACATTTCGTCACAGCAAGAGACAAGAGAATGAAGGATGTAAGCATCGAATGGCTGAAGAGCCACAACATTGCCCTTGATTCCATCTCACTTCTTGGCAGCCACGACAAGGCAGGCAAGGCAGCGGAGCTAATGTGCGACATTTTTATTGAAGACAGATACGAGAACGCACTTCAGCTTGCTGATGCGGGCTACGATGTCATTCTGATCGACTGCACTTACAACAAGGGACCTCTCCCGCAAAATGTGACAAGATTGAAGCACTGGCAACAGGTAGACCGTTTCATCGCAGAATACTCCGTAATGTACGACTCCCTTGAGCTTGTACTATGACAAATCACAGTAATTGAATAGCATGAACAGCATTGACAGCCGATTCCGCCTGAATAAGTTACCTTTGGCGGAAACATGGGCGTCAATTTTCATTTCCAGGCAAAATACGATAAGACCATCCTCTCATCAATTATTACATTCGGCCTTGATACATATTTATCATCTTCTTTTGACAGTCTCTAATAAATACATTGCATTTCGATTCCATCACCCTATCCTAAATGTTAAATTCAATATCATATTTTTCCTATCTCTTTCAATGTTTTTCTTGATTTTCCAAGTGTTCGATTATCTACAACTATAGTGCTCAAAATCTCACTAAGTGCAAATTGAATATGATTTTATTTTATTATTCGCAATTATCTGTTAATTATTTGACAACGTTTTCTATAAATGTTAAAACAAAGATAAGGGTAAAATCTATGATGAGAGGGCGAGTGTATGGAAATTATCAAGGAAAATCCGGTTCAAAAGTTACTGACTGACGAAAAACTTGCTGAACTCGACGCCTACATCGAAAGCCTTGACGACAAGGAAGGCATGCTGATCCATATCCTTCATAAGGGACAGAGCATATTCGGCTATCTGCCGAGAGAACTGCAGCTCCATATAGCAAGGAAGATCCGTGTCCCCGCCTCCAAGGTATTCGGTGTAGTAAGCTTCTATCACTATTTCACTGAGACAAGGCGCGGAGAGCACACCATAAGCGTGTGCATGGGGACTGCCTGCTTTGTCAAGGGTGCCGAAACAGTCAGGGAAACCCTGAAGAGAGAGCTGAAGATAGGCTTCGGCGAGACTACCGAAGACAATAAGTTCACTCTTAACGAGGTCAGGTGCATCGGAGCCTGCGGTCTGGCGCCCGCCTTGATGGTCGATGGCAAGGTCTTTGGCCACATGACTGAGGAAACCGTCAAGACTGTCATCAACACCTACAGGGGAGAGTGATCCATATGATCAATAGCATTGATGAACTCAGAGAAATCAAAAAATCACAGACAGATGTTCGCTCGCTCCGCGAGACAGGAGGAGGAAAGAGCAAAGTAACTGAGGTTCTGGTGGGACTTGCCACCTGCGGTATAGCAGCAGGCGGAAAAGAAACTTATGCCGCCATAGAGGAGAAGATTGCCGAGCTTGGACTTGATGACATAAGGATGGTCAAGGTCGGCTGTATCGGTTCGTGCTACTGCGAGCCTACAGTACAGATAAATGCGCCAGGTAAGGCTCCTGTTTATTATGGATATGTAGATGAGGAAGCTGGCCGCGAAATCGTTGAGAAGCACCTTGCCAAGGGTGAGGTCGTTGAAGAGAAGATAGTAAACATGAGCTTCAACAGGACTGATCCAGTCAAGGCTAAAAAGCGCCAACTGAGAATTGCTTTGAAAAACTGTGGAAGTATTGACCCGGAGATGATAAGTGAATACATCGCTTTTGACGGCTATGAAGCTCTCGCAAAGGTACTTCGCGACTACAAGCCTCAGGGAGTAATCGACATAATTAAGGAAAGTGGTCTTAGAGGAAGAGGCGGCGGCGGATTCCCTACAGGACTTAAATGGCAGGCAACTTTCGATCAGCCTGGTAACGAGAAGTATATGATCTGCAATGCAGATGAAGGAGATCCAGGCGCATATATGGACAGGTCCGTATTGGAAGGTGACCCCCACTGCGTTCTTGAGGGGCTTACCATCGGCGGATATGCAACAGGCGCAAACCACGGGATCATATACATAAGGGCTGAGTATCCACTTGCAATCGAAAGACTGAACATAGCAATGGCTCAGTCACGGGAGCTGGGATTACTTGGCAAGAACATATTGGGAAGCGGATTCGACTTTGACATCGAGATGAGACTGGGTGCCGGAGCATTCGTTTGCGGCGAGGAAACCGCACTTATTCATTCGGTAGAGGGAAAGCGCGGAGAACCAACCAAGAAGCCCCCTTATCCGTCTGTGCAGGGATACAAGAAGAAGCCAACAACAGTAAACAATGTTGAGACTCTCGCCAATGTACCTCAGATAATCCTGAACGGCTCACACTGGTTCTCAAGCATAGGAACCGAGAAATCCAAGGGAACAAAGGTATTTGCACTGGTTGGAAAGATAAAGAATGTTGGTCTTGTTGAGGTTCCTATGGGAACGACACTCAGGGAGATAATATACGATATCGGCGGAGGCATGGCAAACGGCAAGGATTTCAAGGCTGTCCAGACTGGCGGACCTTCAGGAGGAGTGATCTCAAAAGAGAATCTGGACACTCCTATTGAATATGAGACCCTCAGGGCAATCGGAACCATGATGGGATCCGGTGGAATGATAGTAATGGACGAAGACAACTGCATGGTTGACATTGCAAAGTTCTACCTGGAATTCACAATGGACGAATCCTGCGGAAAGTGCACCCCTTGCAGGATCGGAACCAAGAGGATGTATGAGATCCTCGACAGGATAACAAAGGGTAAGGCTGAGCCGGATGTCCTGCATAAGCTGGACAGGCTTGCCAACAACATCAAGATATCAGCACTTTGCGGGCTGGGACAGACTGCTCCTAATCCTGTCCTCAGCACCATGAAGTATTTTGAAGAGGAATACCGTGCGCACGTAGAAGACAAGAAATGCCCGACTGGCACATGCAAGGGTCTGTTCAAGTACTGGATACTTCCAGACAAGTGCGTAGGCTGTACAGCCTGCAGAAGAGTCTGCCCGGTTGGTGCGATAACAGGACACCCGAAACAGATACACATCATCGACATGAACCTGTGCATATCCTGCGGATTATGCTTCGATACCTGCAAGTTCAATGCGATCAACAGAGGGTAGGTGAAAAACGATGAGTGACAAAGTTAATATCAAGATAAACGGCGTTGACCTTGCAGTCGACAAGGGGATTACCATACTGGAAGCGTCAAAGCTCGTCAATGCTGACATACCAACCCTTTGCCATCTGAACCTGGAGGGCTTCGGAATAGTCAACAGGACAGCCTCCTGCAGAGTATGCGTTGTAGAGATTGCCGGAAGGGCACCCCTAGCGCCTGCATGCTCTGAGGTCGTTTCCGAAGGGATGGATATAAGGACTGATTCTCTGAAGGCAGTTGCAGCAAGAAGGCTCAACCTTGAGCTCCTTCTATCGAACCACCCGTTCGAATGCCTTACCTGCAGGAAGAACCTTGAATGTGAGCTTCAGGCTCTTGCCCAGAAGCTTGCCATACATGAAATAACATATACAGGAGAAAAAAAGGACAGGCCAATAGACAAATCTTCGTTTGCACTGGTTAAGGATCCGGATAAGTGCGTAATGTGCAGACGGTGCGAGACTATGTGCAACGAGGTCCAGACCTGCGGAATACTTTCTGCAGTATCAAGAGGATTCGATTCTTTTGTCGGCCCGGCATTCAACCTTGATATGGTTGACACATCCTGTACATTCTGTGGCCAGTGTGTTGCAGTATGCCCAACAGGAGCACTTTCAGCAGTCAATACGACCCACAAGGTCTGGACTGACCTGCAAAACCCGAAAAAGCATGTGGTTGTACAAGTCGCTCCTGCAGTACGAGTTGCAATCGGTGAAATGTTCGGAATGGAGCCAGGCACTATCTCTACAGGACAGCTTGCAACAGCATTCAGGAGAATGGGCTTCGACGGAGTGTTCGATACTGACTGGGCGGCTGACCTTACAATAATTGAAGAGGCTTCCGAGTTGGTCCACAGGATCCAGCACGGAGGAAAGCTTCCGATACTCACAAGCTGCTGCCCTGCCTGGGTCAGGTTCTTCGAGTACCAGTTCCCTGATATGCTCGACATACCTTCCACCTGCAAGTCACCGCAAATGATGATGGGATCTGTCATCAAATCCTACTATGCCGAGAAGATGGGCATTGATCCCAAGGACATAGTAGTAGTATCTGTTATGCCATGCATCGCCAAGAAGGCTGAGATACAAAGGGAAGAGCTGTTCATGGACGGGCTTCACGAGGTAGACTGGGTAGTCACCACTAGGGAGCTTGGATACATGCTGAGAGAGGCCGGCATTGATTTTTCAACACTTCCGGATGGAGAATTTGACAATCTGCTGGGCGAAAGCACAGGTGCGTCGGTAATATTCGGAGCTACTGGTGGTGTCATTGAGGCCGCAGTAAGAACAGCATATGACTGGCTAACCGGAGAGGACCTTCAGGAGGTTGACTTCAAACAGCTCAGAGGACTTGAAGGTATAAGATCAGCCAAGGTCAAGATAAAGGACCTGGAGCTCAACATAGGTATCGCTCACGGACTTGGAAACGCCAGAAAGCTTCTTGAAAGCATAAGACGCGGAGAATGCGAGTTCCAGGCTATTGAGATAATGGCATGCCCTGGAGGCTGCATAGGCGGAGGCGGACAGCCATTCCACCACGGCGACATGGAAATCATAAGGAAGAGACAGGAGGCAATCTACAGGGAGGATGCCGGCAAGCCAAAGAGAAAGTCCCATGAGAATGAAATGGTCATGAAGCTTTACAGGGAATACATGGGAGAACCATATGGTGAGAAAGCGCATGAGCTTCTCCACACCCACTATGTCCCAAGAGAGATGATCTGAAGCTAAGGGGATGTTTAAAAAAGCTGATCCTTAAGCTGATACTAAAATCTAGTCCAATTAAAGTTGAAGGGACCGCCGAGCGGTCCCTTCAACTTTATTATTCATTTAGGTAATATTATTTTGCATTTAATCTTATTTTCCTTATAATTGCCTCTCAGGCCAGTTTCTTGCTATCATCCCTAAGGATGAAGAAGAGTGCTATTGCTGATATCACAGCCAGAGATCCACCGAAATAGAATGGAGCACTTGGACCAATGCCATCCCATAGCAGTCCTGCAAAGACAGACGCTGGTAAAAGCCCTATTCCCACAAGTGTCGAATGCAGGCCAAGAGTAGTACCCTTGAGATCAGGGGGTGCAAGCTCAGATACCAGAGCCCTTTCAACACCTGCCGTCATAGCGGTGTATACCCCATAGAGGGCAAACAGGAATGCCACCAGGTATTTGGAGGATGAGACTGCAAATCCTATATAGACTGCTCCGAATACAAGATATCCAACAACGAGAAGTTTTCTTCTGCCTACCTTGTCGGAAAGTTTTCCAAGCGGCAGTGCCAGTAATGAAGATACAACATTGTAGACGAAATAAAGGAGCACGACTGTTGCAGAATCATAGCCTGCATCTCTTGCCCTCAGCAGCAGGAAAGCATTGGATGAGTTCCCCAGCGTGAAGACAAAGGCTGTGACAAGAAACAGCTTCAGCCTTGAATCAAGGTTCCTGAAGCCTTCAATCAGGTTGCCAATATCCTTTTTCTTCGATGCTGTACCTTTTTCCTTTACCTTAAGGAGAATGGCGAGTCCTATGAAGGACGGAATCATCGATACCATGAAAAGAGTCTTGTACTGTCCCGTTCCGGTTGTGGTTTTAAGGAAAACGTATGCCAGAAGTATTCCTATGGCGGACCCAGCCATATCCAGGGCCTTATGAAGGCCGAAGGAGGACCCAAGCTTGTTCTTGTCCGAACTCTCGGCTACAAGCAGGTCCCTAGGGCTTGTCCTAATGCCTTTGCCGAGCCTGTCGATTACCCTCGCTGCAAGAATACCCCACCACGATGCCGAAAGAACCAGAGCAATCTTGTAAAGAAGAGAGGTGGAGTAGCCGATGAAAGCTATCCTCTTCTTCTTTTTATACCTGTCTGAAAGGTATCCGCCGAGAACCTTCAGGAGGCTCGCAAGGCTTTCAGCTATTCCTTCAACTAATCCTACTATCGCAGGTGTTGCCCCAAATGTACCCGTAAGGTACAAGGGTATTATCGGATAGACCATTTCAGTGCTTATGTCCACGAAGAAACTGACCAGTCCTATGAGCACTATGTTGGACATTCAATCATCCCCTACCCTATCCCAAACTGCTGTGGAGCACATCCTGTACTGTGGCAAGGCTTTCTATTCCAATCTGTCCAGGTGCTGAGCCTTCACCGATTGCCGCAAATGTCAAACTGGATCCGAAGAATTCTCCAGTCAGCCTCGACAAAGCTCCAATACCTGACATGGATATGCAGACAAGTGTAATCTCAGGATTTTTTTCATTTAAAGTTAAAGCAGCATCAAGCAAATCAAGGACATCCCTTTTGGAGTTAGGCATTACTGCAATCTTTGAGATGTCAGCACCTGATGCATGGATTTCAACCAATCGGCTTATTATTTCAGACTTGTCAGGGGTCTTATGAAAATCGTGATAGGATCCCACTACACTGACTCCACGCCCTTTTGCTGAATCGACTGCCATCCTGAGCAAACCGCCGTATGAGAATATCTCTATGTCGAGAAGGTCTGTATTTCCGGAAGCTGCGGCATTCACAAGAAGCCTTGCAGCCTGCTCACCGCTTAAGTTGCTTCCTCCGCCCTCCTGGGCAGACCTCAGAGTGAACATCAGCGGCTTATCACCAAGGGCATTTCTTAATCTTCTCAGAACCTCCATGACCTTATCAGTATCCCCATGGCCTTCAAAAAGGTCGGCTCTCCACTCTGCTAGGTCAGCCTGAGACATAGCGATAAGCTTGGCCGATTCAACTATCCCTTCAGCATCCCTTGAGACTATCGGGACACAGATCTTTGGTTTACCGGTTCCAATTCTAATACCTTTCACATCAACCATTTCATCAATCCCCTAATCGGCTTACGCCTTCTCCATTGCCCGCCTTACCATATCATCCTTGTCTTCCTGCGGAAGCAGCTTATCCATGAGCAGTGCGATTGTGATTATTCCGATTATGCTCATACCAAGCCTTATTGCGGTAAACTTAAGCCCCATTGATGATGCTTCAAAAAGAAGGAGAGGTATCTTTGTAGTCGACCATGCTCCAAGCATTATATACACGTTGGTTACGCTGCTGCCCTTTCTGAGCAGTACGCCTGCAACCGGGAAGGCTGCATACAACGGTCCTGCAGCAGCAGAGCCGATAAAGAACGCTATGAATGAACCCACAATTCCTGAGCCCTTACCCATATACTTTACCATGGTCTCTCTCTTTACCCATACATCAAGCAGTCCCAGAAGCACGAATATCGGTGGAATTATCGAGAGCATCTCAAGCACATTACTTTTAGTCAGCCTTAGTGATTCTTTCCCAATTTCAGGACTTACAAGGCCGATGACTAGATTCAGCGCTGCAAGTATCAGAAATATCTTGTATCTCTTTAAAAACTTCTTCGCCTTTTCCATTACATCAGTCCTCCTACTACCATAGCCACAATGAATGAATATATGAATGCGATGGAATTCCTGAGGATGGCAGCCTTCTTCCCGAAGAACCCTGTCTCAACAGGAAGAGTTATTACTCCCACCATCATCAGGGTGGATATGAACGCGGCTATCTGCATGTAGCCTGCTCCGCTCTTCAGAAGCGCAGCGGCAAGAGGAAAAGCTATGAATCCAGGAATCAGGGTTATTGCTCCGATAATTGCTGCAAGTACCACTCCGTACCATCCCGAACCTGATCCCATAATCCTAGAAATCTGCTCCGGAGTAAGAATTGAGAGTGTTATCCCGATTATGATGAGTACCGAAAGGAACTGAGGCAATATGTTCTCGAAGGATTTCCAGGCCTTCATCAGCGACATCTTAGTCTTCTCCCTGCTCTTCACGAACGATACGGCAAGTGCTGCGCCTGCCACCAAATAAAGTGCTGTGTTCATTTTGCTACCCCTTTATTGTTTAATCTTTTGAATAATATCCATTTTACATCCATTTTCGTTTCCTTGTCTAATTTATTAAGGTGTGCACACATACCATGCTGACCTTTTGCCAGCTTCAAGGATCCTTACCGAGCTGAAGACTTCCCTCATCTCCCCATCAGGGTCCTTTATGAATTCAAAATAGTCTCCTCCCTCAAGCTTCTCCACTATACTTGTCATTACCGACCTTACCTTATTGTAGTCATGGATTACAACAATCCCCACAGTCACTCTCTGCATTTCTCTGTACATGGAAATCCTTTCATCTTTGACCATACCATGCGCCACATATGATGCAATTGACATGTCAAAGGACTTGTCCCTGAAGGGCAGCTCTCTGGCTGCATTTCCTTTGAAAAGCTCAACATATTTACCAGATAGCCTCTTCCTTGCTATCTGCAGCATTTTATCTGAATTGTCTATGCCCCATACCGTTCTCTTCCCTTCTGAAAGGACAGAAACCAGTGCACCGGTACCACAGCCAACATCCAGTATCCTTTTCATTTTGTCGAAACCAATATCTTCTCCAAGCCTTTCCAGCACTTCCCTGAACGATCTTCTCTGCATGTTAAAAAAGAGTCCGTATGCAGGCGCGATAAAATCAAATACTCCCATTGAAATCCTCCATTCATCTTAAGCAACACTTCTTATCCCCATAAAATCCCGGGGAATGACAGGGCAAGAAATACTGCCAACAAGAACAATATTCCAAGAGCTTCAGATACGAATACCAAGGTACCCCTGTCCTTCTGAAGCAAGGCTATTGCCCCGCATACAGTGCCTGCACAGGCAAATAACGCAGCTGCAAGGGCTGCAATAAGAGCGCCCATCCTAGGTGCCGGAAAAGAAAGATTGTAGGGTATATTCATGGCTATTATCACTCCAATGATGAGTATTGATGCAATCAGCATCGCAATCACTGACCACAAGCCAAAGTGCGTAGAAGGTTTCATTCTATTGTCCATCTTTCTTTTCACCTCTTTCAAGTGCAGCTTGTATTCCCTATTTCCTGAATCGTACTTTACAAATATCCTGGTCAAAGGTTCTAATGCTATTAAGTAAGTCTTTATCCAAAATACTTGCAGCCCTTACACTGATATTAGCAATCCCTGACCCAACTAACAATAGACAAAGGAAAAGGAGCGATTTACGAATCATGTGAAACCGCTCCTTGATAACTGATTTTTCGATTATTCTCTGACCTTGTGTATTGCATTCCCAAGGACATCCATTGCCGCTTCCCTCACAGCCTCAGCCAAAGTGGGATGCGCGTGTATGGTGGTAATAAGCTCATCAACTGTTGCCTCAAGCCGTATCGCCAGGGCAGCCTCGGCTATCAGGTCTGTTGCCCTCGGTCCGAGTATATGGACTCCCAATATCTCCTTGTATTTGGGGTCTGCTATTATCTTGACCAGACCTTCTCCGCCATTCATTATCATCGCTTTGCCGTTTCCGCTGAGTGGGAATGTACCCTTGATGTAGGCTATCCCCTTCTCCTTCGCCTTTTCTTCAGTTAGGCCAACAGACGCGAATTCAGGTTCTGTGTAGACACATGACGGATTGGTCTTTTCATCGTAGATGCTGTTATGACCCATGGCATTTTCTGCCGCACATTCACCCATGACAGATGCAGTATGCGCCAGCATTGTCTTTCCAATGCAATCCCCAACTGCATATATGTCAGGATTTGAGGTGCACATTTTCTGGTCTACAGTTATCCTTCCCCTGTCATGGATGACTCCAGCTCTGTCCAAGCCAAGTCCTTCAGTATTTGTTCTCCTACCTACGGCTACAAGGACCTTGTCGCAGACGAAGGATTTCATCACTCCATCCATTTCCACATTTACTTTGGACTTGTCCCCGTCATCTTCAACAGAGACCACCTTTGCCGATGTATGTATTCCTATGCCCTTCTTTATAAACTTTTTCCTGATTTCACCTGTAAGCTCTCCATCCATCATGGGAAGTATCACCGGCATCATCTCTATGATATCAACCTTTGTGCCAAAGGAGCTGAATATGCTTCCTATCTCCACACCGATTACTCCACCGCCGATGATTGCCATTGTTTCCGGAACTTCTGTGAGATCCAGTGCCCCAGTGCTCGTTATGCAGTTCTTTCCATCAAGCCCGGGAATCGGTGGCATCGCAGGAACAGAGCCTGATGCTATTATTACCTTGTCAGGCACAAGCTCAAGATTTCCATCTGATGTAGCTATGCTGATTGTCTTTCCGTCCTTGAAGCTCGCCGTCCCGTTTATTATCTCTATCCCATTGGACTTAAGCGTTGCAGTGACTCCATTGACCAGCCTTCTTACAGAAGTTGCCTTGCTCTTCTGAACTCCTGTGAAATCCAGCTTCGGTTCTGCAATTATTCCTCGTTTCTTCCCATCCCTGACCATGTCATATAGGTGAGCGCTTTCGAGCATTGCCTTAGTCGGTATGCATCCGACGTTAAGGCAGGTTCCACCTATCTTTTCCTTCTCTATGAGTGTGACTCTGGCACCGAGCTGCGCCGCCCGAATAGCAGCTACATATCCTCCAGGTCCTCCTCCAATTACTGCGATGCTTGTCATTCAAGCACCTCCTATATGAACAGGAGTGCCGGATTCTCCAGCTTCTTCCTGAGCCTTGCCAGGAACTGCGCAGCAACAGACCCGTCCACAACCCTGTGGTCAGCTGTCAGCGAAAGCCCCATGAACTTCTTTGTTGTAAATCCGCAGCAGTCCGGCACCACAACTTCCCTGATGGCGTTTACCCCAAGGATCGCAACCTCAGGCAGGTTTATTATCGGCGAGAAGCTCTCGATCCCGAACATTCCGAGATTGGTTATAGTGAAGGTGCCTCCAGTCAAGCTATCAGGTCCGAGCCTTCCTGCCCTTGCATCTGTCGCAAGCAGTCTCAGCTCACTTGACAGCTCCTTAAGCCCCTTCTTGTCAGCATCCTTGATTACAGGAACCAGAAGGCCGTCATCAAGAGCTACTGCTATTCCAAGGTTGACATACTTCTTCATTATGATGTCTGTGCCGTCAACAGATGAGTTTACGAGCGGGAACTCAAGCAGAGTCCTTGACGCCATGAATGCTATGATATCAGTATAGGACACAGGTACCTCTTCCTTCTTTAAAAGATCCCTCAGATGGTCCATATTGGTTATGTCGACACTGATATCGAAGGTAACTGTCGGGCATGTATTCCAGCTCTCCGACATCCTCTTTGCAATTACCTTCCTCATGCCGGTCATCCTGACCCTTTCCTCAATGACTGCTTCAGCCCTGGGGATTACCTTCTCCACATCAGCCTTCATTATCCTGCCCTCAGCAGGGACATCCTTAAGATCGATACCTTTATCAGCGGCGAGCCTTTCAGCCACAGGTGATGCCTTCAGAGGAGGTGCTTCCTGTATAGGTGTATATTTTTCAACATCCTCTATTGTGATCCTTCCGCCCGGTCCGGTTCCATTCACGAGGGCAATGTCGATTCCCTTTTCCTTTGCAAGCTTCTTCGCTGCAGGTGATGCCGGGGCATTTGCTTTAGGTGCTTCAGGAGCCGGTGCTTCAGCTTCCTTAACAGCTTCTGCCTTGGGTTCCTCCTTCTTTGCAGGCTCTGCCTCTCCTGGCATAAGGTCAGATATGTCCTCGTCGGCTGCGGCTATTATAGCCACCGGTGCAAGACATGGTGCCTTTTCTCCCTCCTGTATGAATATCTTCCTAATTATGCCATCATTCCTTGCTTCTATCTCGTTGGTGAGCTTGTCTGTTTCAAGGTCATAGAGAATATCCCCGACCTTTACTTCATCACCCTCCTGCTTGTACCATCTGGCTATCGTCCCTTCTGTCATGGTTAGTCCGAGCTTTGGCAGCACGATAAGCTTTGCCATTTTCATTCCCCCTTTCTCACTTTTAGGTCCCTCTGGAAAATACACCGTTATTCAGAGCCTTTTCCAGTGTGGACCTGACATCCACCCTAAGTGGTCCGTTTCTCGTAATCTTGAAAACCACGGTTTCCCCTTCTCTAAGGACTATTTCCCTCTCACCGTCGAGGGCGATCACGCACCTTCCCGAAGCGGTGAAGCTATGTTCCTCGTCAAGCTCCATCCTGCCCGCATGCGATACGCAGACCTCCTTAAGGACGCCTGCTGCAATCGGCGCAACGACATGCATTCCGCTATCGCCAAGGACCACTGAATAGCCGAAGTCGTCCCATGGCCTCACTATTCCCAGCACCCCTGCAACGGATGAAAAACCGATGCTTGCCGGGTGGCATCTGGTTACCATTACTCTCATTATGTTATCAAGATTCCATATTGCCCTGGCACCTACAAACACCTCTGCTGATACCACAGCATCAATCAGAGCGATATCCTTAAGGCAGCCATCCATGAAGACTTCTATCCTCTTGTCCCTTACACAGGTCCTGCCTTCATCGCCAGCCATTGCAGCAGCTGCCGCAGCCATACCTGCAACAGTACCTTCAATAAGCAAAGGATAAACGTTGTTCGTTCCCGTGGATACAGGCAATACCGGGATGTTCTTCACGCTCTTGGCAACAGCTCTGCTTGTTCCATCTCCGCCGAGAACTACTATGCACCCCAGCCCCATGGACTCCATCAGGGCTGCAGCATCCGTCGAATCCTGGGCAGATGCGCTTATATTCATTTCAAGGATCCTGCACCTGGCTGTAAGTACCATTTCGCAGGACAGATCGTCGATTACCTTGTATCCGGTCTGGAAGGAGTCCGGCATGAACCAGATGTCCTCAACGCCCATTCCCTGGGCCGCCAGGACTATTCTCTTCACTATATTCAATTTCTCATTATTGTCGAACACAGTGGCATAAGATACCAGTCTTCTGATATCCTTTCCCGAAGCCGGATTTGCTATGATGCCTATGGACGCCATCTAAATCATCCTTTCCGGAACAGGGAAGGCCTTAGCCTTCCCTGCAATCCATGACTAAAACATTTTTCTTGCTGCTGCAACTATATCCTTTGAATTTGGCAGCACATACTGCTCAAGAGGAGGTGAGAAAGGAACTGGAGTGTTAAGTGCACCCACTCTAACTACAGGTGCATCGAGTGAATCGAAGAACTCTTCACCGATTATAGCTGAGATTTCTCCACCATAACCGCCCCGCTTTGCCTCTTCGGTAACTATCAGCGCTTTATGTGTCTTCCCGACAGATGCCCCGATCAGTGCCTTGTCAAGAGGGTAAAGCGACCTCGGGTCAACTACTTCACATTCGATGCCTTCCTTTGCAAGTTCTTCAGCAGCTGCCAGCGCATCCATTACCATCTTTCCATATGCGACTATCGTAAGGTCCTTTCCGACCCTCTTTATGTCACCCTTTCCAAGAGGAATAGGTTCCAGGCTTGTTACCTCTCCTGATGTTCCGTAGAGCACCTTGTTCTCCACGACAACTACAGGGTTCTCATCGTCAATCGCCGCAAGCATAAGCCCAAGCGCATCCTGTGGTGTTGATGGGTATACAACCTTCAGGCCCGGCACGTGAGTCAGCCATGCTTCAAGTGACTGGGAATGCTGCGCTGCCGCTGAAATTCCTCCGCCTGCAGGCATTCTCAGGACCATTGGCAGATTAATCTTTCCACCGAACATATATCTCATCTTCGCTGCCTGGTTGACAAGCTGGTCCATACCGACAGTTACGAAATCTATGAACATGAGCTCAGCTATTGGTCTCATTCCTGTGGCAGCTGCACCGACTGCGCATCCGACTATTACACCCTCTGATATTGGTGTGTCTCTGACTCTATCAGCTCCAAACTCATTGAGCATTCCTCCAGAAACTCCGAAGCAGCCTCCAAAGGCTCCGACATCTTCTCCAAAGAGTATGACATTCTTGTTTTCCCTCATCCTGATGCTCATTCCCTCACGGAGAGCCTCCATATATGTCATTTTACTCATCTTGAACGCACCTCCTCGATGATATCAGAATAGATGTCCTCGACTGAACTCTCCAGCGTCGGATATGGACTATCTTCAGCGAACTTAACTGCCTCTTCAAGCTCTGCAGCTATGTCTGCATCAAGCTTCGCGACCTCCTCTTCAGTGAGAACTTCATTTTCCTTAATGAACGAAATAATTCTTGGTAGAGGATCCTTCTTGAGCCATTCCTTCTGTTCTTCCTCAGGCTTATAGTTAGCAGCGTCTCCCTCGAAATGTCCCCTCTGCCTGTAAGTCTTGCACTCTATAAGAGTGGGTCCCATACCGCTCCTTGCTCTCTTGACTGCTTCGCCAACTGCCTCATAAACTGCGAATACATCATTTCCATCAATTGCCAGTCCAGGTATTCCATAAGCAACCGCTCTGTCCGCAACATCCTTTATGGCCTGATGCCTTGCCTGGCTCATGGATATTCCATAGTAGTTGTTCTCGCATACGAAAACTACCGGAAGCTTCCAGATCGATGCAAGATTAAGTGATTCATGGAAAGTTCCCTGATTGGTCGATGCATCTCCGAAGAAACATACGACGACCTTGTCAGTTCCCTGGTACTTAGCCGAAAGTCCTGCTCCTACAGCGATGTTATGACCAGCTCCTACTATGCCGTTTGCTCCAAGTATTCCCTTGGTAGCATCCGCAATATGCATCGAGCCGCCTTTGCCTTTGCAGTATCCGGTAGCCTTTCCATAAAGCTCAGCCATCATGTACTTCAACTCGCCGCCCTTTGCCACAATGTGGCCATGGCCCCTGTGTGTGGATGTGATGTAGTCGTCTGTCCTCAGCTGCTGGCATGTACCGGCCGCTACTGCCTCTTCCCCGATGTACAGGTGGACGAATCCCGGGATCTTCCCCTCTGCGAAGAGATCCATAGCCTTGGTCTCAAACTCTCGGATCTTCTTCATTGTGACGTACATGTCACGGATGGCTTCCTTGTTTACCATTGAATGTTCCTCCTTATATCTGTTTGATCGAACTCAGGTGATACCTACTTCTACACACGCTATGGCAGCTTCGATGCTGTCATCTCTGTCCCCGAACCTCGGAAGGTATATCCCCGGGACTGTCAGACCTCCATGGACCGCTCTGACGATTACCTCACCTACCGGAAGACAATTCTTAATGCCCTCAACATCAATAAGCTCCGGCTTCGTCACTGCTACGGTCACCTTTACGCGGACTCCCTTGTCAAGGTCGTCTATATGCAGCACCTCCTGAAGTCCGCTAAGGCAGCTTTTCGATATTGCATCCCTTACTGCCTTCCGTGCGGCATTGTTGACGTCCTGTCCATGAAAGTCCATTCCTATTCCGAATTCGATGACATATCTCTCCACTAAAACCTCCCTCCTTCCTTTTTTCCATGAACACCCTATATATAGCATGTTCCATGCCAAGCGCTAATTATCCGAATCATTTGACAATTATTCATAAGACTGCCCTGTTTTTGACCAACCATCAATTATTGCAGACAAAAAAAATCAATCCGGAAAATCTGCTGAAAATAACAGATTTTCCGGATTCTCACTTTTGAGATTAAAAGTCTCAATTTCAAAATTGTCTCACATATGAGATTAGGATAAACGGCCTGATGCCTCCTTAGGGCTTATCCCATATTTCTTGAGTCTCCTGTACATGGATGCTCTGCTAATACCAAGCTTTTCTGCTGCAAGGCATACATCACCGCCACAATCTTTCAGTACAGTCTCAACGTTCTTACCTTCAAGCTCATCAAGAGTCCCGTTGAAGGTCCTCGTCTGCTGATTGCTGCTCTTCGGGACATCTATCGAGTCGAAGTAAGAGGATGCATCAGTAAGTACATTACCCGCTCCCGTATAGAAAGCCCTTTCTATGCAGTTCTGGAGCTCCCTTACGTTTCCCGGCCAGTAATGGCCTTCAAGTTCCCTCAGGAATCTTTCGTCCATCTCCTTGCTTATCTCTGGATACCTCAGGTTGAAGTGCTCAAGGAATTTCTCCGCACAATAGGCGATGTCCTTCTTCCTGTCACGGAGCGGCGGAATCGTCAGTTTAAGCACATTGAACCTGAAGTACAGGTCCTCCCTGAAGTTCCTTGCTGCCACCTCGTCCTTCAGATTGCGGTTAGTGGCTACAATTATCCTTATGTCCAGCTTCTTCTCGTATTTGCCTCCAAGCCGCTGCACGCATCTTGACTGGACAATCCTTAAAAGCTTCGGTTGGAACTCTAGAGGCATCTCTCCTATCTCATCAAGGAATATGGTTCCGCCGTCAGCCAGCTCGAATTTGCCAGGCTTTCCTTCTTTCAGTGCTCCAGTGAACGCACCCTTTTCGTAGCCGAATAGTTCGCTTTCCACCAGGTCCCTTGGTATAGACGCACAGTTTATAGTTATGAACGGAGCATCAGCTCTTGCGCTGGCATTATGTATCGCCTGAGCGAAAAGCTCCTTTCCTGTGCCACTCTCACCCTCGATCAAAATATTGCCATCATACTTGGAGTATTTCTGTGCCATCTGGATGACTCTCTTCATTACCGGATCCGTAGCGTAAATGTCATCGAAGGTATATGTCGCATGGTTTCCCGTGACCTTGTTGACCGTCTTCAGAAGCTGCTCCTGCCGCATCATTGAAACAGAATAACCGATGGTGCTTCTCTCAAAGATTATCGGCGAAATGCTGGCGCTCATCTGATAGGTCATGCTGCCCAGAATAAGCTTGCAGTCGTTCCTCACATGCCTCTTTCCCTGTGAGCTCTTTTCTGACGCTGCCCATGGCATATCGGGCATCAGGCTCCTGAAATCAATCCCCGAAAGCTCCGAAAGCCCCATGAAGAGTATGTTCTCCGCTGCCTTGTTCATCCAGACGCTCCGGAAGGATTCATCAAGAATGACGATCCCGTCAGATGAGCTGTCAAGAGCAGTCCTCATTAGTCCGGTTGTATGCCTCTGCAGGATCTGGTTCTCGATTCCAAAGGCTGCGGCAGCAACTATTCCGAGTGAATGAGAGTTTGCCATGGATGCGTCACCTGAAATATTCAGGCACCCTACGACCTCACCGTTCAATCCGTGAATGGGAGATGCTGAACAGGTCCATTTGTGGTGGGTGATGCAGTAATGGTCAGCTCCCGCCATCTGAATCTGGACATCCTGGTCCAGAGCAACACCGATGGCGTTGGTGCCAACAGCATCATCGTTCCACAGCATCCCTACCTCGAAATGCATCTCGTGAGCCATCCTGTTTACAGCTTCATCTCCGATTGTCTCAAGTATATAGCCGCAGCTGTCGGTGAGAACGAGAAGGAAGTGGGATCCGCTTACTATATCGAAGAGGTTCCTCATTATCGGTCCGGCGATATCTATCAGCCACTGGTTCTCCTCACGTATGCTTTTCAGGAGCTCAGGATCAGTTTTCCGGCCCATTCCTCCATAAGGATCTACCTTCTTCTTGCTGCATTTCATCCAGCTCAGGGCCACATTCCTGTTTACGCCGGGGCCTATCACGCCCTTATGTATGAAATCTTCCCAGAGTCTCTTTTTCTCATCGATGTCCAATTGTCTCACCCCTTCTCTAAACGTTTTCATGTCATCCACTTGAATTTTATCACGAATTTGAGACAAAATCAGTATTTTTTGGAAATTTCAGACCATTCAATATCCAAGTTAACACCAAGTTGGTATAATGATAATGTAAAACAAGGAGGTTGGAAAATGGCAGGACTATTCGATTCGGGGATGATAGGAAAGACAAAGATAAGGAACAGACTCATTATGCCGGCTGTCGCCACGTGCTACAGCGATAATGGGTATGTAACAGAAGACCTTTTAAACTACCACAGCAGACTTGCAGAAGGCGGCGCAGGTGCAATCATCGTTGAAGCCGCATTCCCATGGAAGGGTATTGCTTACGGGAGTGGAGCGCTCGGAATCTGGGATGACTCAACGATAGATGGACTGAAGACTTTGGCAGAAACCATCAAATCCAAGGGAGTTGCCGCCATACTTCAGCTCGGACATAACGGTCCTCAGGGATCAGGTGAAATTGTTTCACCATCGGGCATACCGTACATGAGGGACACCTCACCAAGGATACTGACAATACCAGAAATCATTGAAATCGAAGATGGCTTCACAGCTGCTGCTGAAAGAGCTAAAAAGGCAGGCTTTGACGGAGTTGAACTCCACGCAGCCCATCTCTACCTTCTAAGCTGCTTCCTGTCTCCTTACATGAACAAAAGGACTGACATCTACGGAACCGATGCCGAAGGAAGGTCAAGGATAGTATGTGAGACGATAAGGAAGATCAAGGAAAGGTGCGGTGAAGACTACACCGTCAGCGCAAGGATAAACGCAAGGGATGGCATGGAAGGCGGTATGGACAGAGATGAGCTTAAGGCTGTAGTCGGATACCTTGAGAAATCAGGAGTCGACGTCATAAACCTGTCGTCAAATGACATACCATTCGCGGCCCAGCTCAAGAGATGCACCGTTGGCTCAGTTTCAATACCAAGAGCCGATACTGAGCAGGGAATCTTTTCGGGATATGCAGCTGAAGTTAAGGAGTACGCAAAGGTACCGGTAATAGCAGTCGGCAAGATCACAGACAAGGATTTTGCCGAGAGTCTAATTGCTGAAGGCTCAGCGGATTTCATAGCCATGGCAAGACCACTGATAGCTGACCCGAACCTTCCTAACAAGTTCCAAACGGGCGAGGCAATCAACAGTTGTATCTACTGCAACGCATGCATTGGAGCAGTTGCAAGGAACAGAAGGATGGTCTGCACAGTAAACCCTGACATAAAATGAGATATTGGAAATGAGTAAAGGATAGGCATTAGTACGGTGTCTATCTTTTCTTTTGACCTAATTATTGACTATTTCCTAACATTTCCGGTTCAATATTTCAAGTCTTAGTAAAGGAGCTATAAAAAAGCCCCTTTGATAAACATTGCATAGCTTGAGCTATACCAATATCTACCAAAGAGGATACAATCCACGATAGGGATTAAATCACATAAACTTGAATTTATTGTTAGTACAAACCGCCATTCACATGAATGAGCTGACCTGTAACATAGGCTGACTCTGGTGATGCTAAAAATAACACAACATTAGCCACATCTCTGGGTGTGCCCATTCTTTGAAGTGGAATCCTGCTTATCATGTTCTGTTTAACATTGTCTGGAATTGTCTCTGTCATTGGTGTAGCAATTACTCCAGGTGCAATTGCATTAACTCTTACATTCTTTCTGGCATATTCAAGCGACAGGGTTTTAGTAAGCCCAATGACCGCTGCTTTGCTTGCTGAATAATTTGCCTGACCAATATTACCCTTAACTCCTGCTAATGATGAAAAGTTAATTATGGCTCCTTCTCCAGGCACTTCCATAAGTTTTACTGCAGCCTTCGAGCACAGGAATGTCCCGGTTAAATTAACTGCAATTACCTTATTCCATTGATCCAGTGTCATTTTGGATGAAATCGCATCCCTTGTAATACCTGCATTATTGACAAGAATATCAAGTTTCCCGAATTCAGTTTTGACTTTATCAAAAAGCTGATTTACTTGGTCTTCATTTGATATATCGGCACTTGCACAAGTAGCTTTCCTTCCAAGATTGCTTATTTTCTTGAAAATTTCATCTTCCTCTGAAATGCCAACATCATTCAAGACTACGTCAGCTCCATTTTCAGCCAATGATAGAGCAATCTCGTAACCAATTCCTTGTTTGCACCCTGTTACCAGTGCAACTTTTCCAGTAAAATTCATAATTTTTCCTCCTTTATTATGATGAATTACATTACCCCAAATGTAGCCAAAATTGCTGCGATTATTACAGTAATTCCTCCTAAGAGAATACCGATGATTCCATAATGCTTATATGCACTTTTGTGATCAAGCTTTGTTATAACAAAAGTGTTAATGACACCTGAACAATGAGGAGTCAGAGACAAGTTACTAGCCATTGTGGTCAATCTGTGAATTACCTCAGGATGGATTCCCATCGCTAAGTATTTATCAGCAAAACTATCGAAAGCAACTGTCAGTCCTCCTGTTGAGGATCCCATTATTAAAGTAGGTACGATTACAGATATGAGCATTTTTGCTGTATCAGGAACTGGCAGATTAAACAGGCCAGCGCTGATTACCTGGAAACCTGGTACTGCTGCAACCACTCCACCAAATGCTGCTGCCGCTGCGAGTGCAACAAGTGGTGCTATAGAAGAGCTAAAGCCATCATTAATTGACTTCTGGATATTCGCAAATTCCTTTCTGAACAATACAAACAAGACTATTACGGCACATGTCAGCGCAATTTCCGGAGCCTGCTTGAACCCATTCATGACAACTACAGGTGTCAGAAGTGGTATCAGGCATTTCCACATTGGATGTATTTCGCCTTCTGTTTTTCCTAAATTTACCTGATCAATCAGAGTACCGGTTGGAAAAAAGCCTTCCCCTTCCTTTTCGGTTTGTCTAATGGCATATTTTATGTAAGCCATACCAAGCATAAGCATGATAGCTGCTGATATCAAACCTAGTACTGGCGCAGCCATCGGAGTTGTACCAAGGTACTTTATCGGGATAAGGTTTTGAACCTGTGGTGATCCTGGGATCATTGACAATGTTATGGTAGCTGATCCGAGCAACCCACATCCATAAAGATGCCACGGAACATTAAGTTCTTTGTAGAGTTCTTTTGCTATGGCTACGATTGTAAATGTTAAAACAAACAGGCTTATACCTGAATAAGTGAGAACAGCATTAAGAGTAACTATCGACATGATTGCGAGGAATTTGTTGTTATTCTTGCTCTTCTTCGCGAAATTAGCAAAAGTTACCGCAATTGAACGCGCAAGTCCTGTATCTGAGGCGAACTTGCCCAGCAATGCGCTCAATGAGAAAAGTAAGAAATAGCTTTTTACAACGCCTGCAAATTTTGGCATAAAAGCACTGGTTAAAACTTCAAGTACACCCTGTCCGGACAGCAGAATTACAATAGCTGCAGCAACAGGAGCTACTACTATGACACTGTAGTTCTTGTATACCAAGTATATGAATACGACCAATCCCAAAAATATTCCCAGTAGACTCATTAACATTCTCCCCCAAATTTCAACTTTTGCCCTTAACAATATTGGTTTGAATCATATCATTTATTTTCGCTTCATCATATCCTATGCTTCTCAGGACTTCATTTGTATTTTCACCCAATAACGGTCCTCTAGTGTACTCAGGAGTCCCAAGATTGTCTGACTGAAGCGCTGGTCTTGGCAGCATAGCCTTTTCCCCATTTGAAAATTCAAACTCGGATATGAAGTTATTCACAACAGCTTGTTCGCTTTCAGCGATTTCTTTAAAATGCTTAAGTCTGTCATGAACAATATCAGCTTCTGTAAGGAGTTTTATCCATTCAGCTGATGTTTTCGTTTCAAATCTCTCTTCAAGTATTTTCACTAGTGTTTTTCTATTTTCAGGATCTAGCAGTGCAGCCTTGCTGATAAATCTTGGATCATGAGCAAGCTCGTCGACACCAACCACTTTGCAAAGTGATGGAAAATACCTCTCGTATTCGAGTATGGAAGTCATTATCCATTCACCATCCTTAGTCTTATAAGGTATAGCTACCGGATTTCCCTCATATCTTGTTCTTGGATATTTATAGCCATATTTCTTCTGGGCAATTGTGTTCATAAAGCCCATGAACCATACTGCTGCTCCGAACAGTGATACCGTTACCCTGTCGCCAAGTCCTGTTTTTTCCCTATTCAGGAGAGCAGCCATGACACCACCAAACAATGTAGTGCCACAGGAAATATCGCCTAGTGCAGCAGGTGTACCTACTGGATATGACCCTGGTCCGTCAATTGACAGGTCAGCCAGAAATCCGCCGCTCGCCCAAAATGCTACGGTATCAAAGCCAGGATTGTTGACCTCAGGTCCCTTATCACCAAAACCAGTGATTATTGCATATACCAGTCTTGGATATTTAAGCTTCAGTGTTTCATAATCCAATCCAATTTTCCCCAGGGCTTTTATTCTATTATTGGTCAGAAAAACATCTGCATCAGCTATTAGATCATGCATAACCTTTATTCCAGCTTCTGTTTTCAGGTTAATGACTATGCTCTTTTTACCAGCATTTGCCATGTCAAACAGCGGATTTTCCTCATCGGTGGCTGGTACATCAAGACCCTTGCCAAATACCCTGAATACGTCACCGTTATCAGACTCAACCTTGATGACTTCAGCTCCCCAATCGGCTAACATCCTTCCGCATGCTGGCGCAGCAACATAAGTCGATAATTCTATTACTTTTATTCCATTAAGTGGCTTATTGTTATTCATAATGATTTCTTCCTCCTTTTCTCTCCTGTAAAAGCCATTAGGCTTGATATTTGAAATGGCCATTAGCTACCGTGCTTAGAATAATAAGTCCCAGTGCTATGGCCATTTTTACTACTATTGGTATTGTATATTTGTTACTATATTAACCTGTGTATCTTTCATATAAAACAGCCATTCCCTGACCGCCACCGATACACATAGTAACAATTCCGTACTGGTGCTTTTCTCTTTCCATTTCATAAAGCAGCTTAGTAGCGAGGATACAGCCTGTTCCTCCCAGCGGATGTCCCAAAGCTATAGCACCGCCGTTTGGATTAACTTTGTTAATGTCAATTTTCAAATCCTTGATGCAAGGTAAGGATTGTCCAGCAAATGCCTCATTAAGCTCAACTACTCCGATATCATCGATAGTAAGTCCAGTCCTCTCCAACAGCTTTGTCACTGCAGGAACAGGACCATAGCCCATTATGTCAGGATGGCAACCGGCTGTTGCATATGACTTAACGTAAGCTAATGGCTTTATTCCTAGAGATATGGCTTTTTCTTCTGACATTAATACTAGTGAAGCAGCACCATCTGCGCGTGGACAAGCGTTGCCTGCGGTCGTTACACCACCATTAAAGAGTGGCTTAAGCTTTGTCATAGTCTCCAGAGATGCATCATATCTAACCGACTCATCAGTATCTACTACTACAGAACCTTTTTTGCTCTTTACTTCTATCGGAAATATTTCATCCTTAAATACACCTGCTTTGATTGCTTTGGCAGCTCTCTGATGAGACATGAGTGCAAATTCATCGCACTGTTCTCTGGAAATATTATGCATAGCTGCCAGCTTATCTGCTGTCTGGGGCATTGTAATATTGCTTATTTCTGGTGGTGCCAAAAAGGATCCTACGTATGTTGGAGGAGCCCAGGAATATTCAGTTGTCTTATTCATCTGATACGGATTTAGAGTCATGTGTTCAACACCGCATGCAACATATATATCGCCAGCTCCATATGCAATGCTCATTGCAGCAATGGCCACTGCCTGCGAACCTGAACCACACTGCCTGTCAACAGTTGTGGCTGACGATTCGAATGGTAATCCAGCGCGCAATGCAGCAACTCTTGCATGGTTGCCATGGGGACCATGTATATTCCCCATTATGACATCCTCGACATCTTCAGGTTTTATTCCAGCCCTCCTGATTGATTCCCTTATTACTTCAGCTGCCAGCACATCAGATGGTGTATTCTTCCACTGGCCAAGGTGCTTTCCTACTGCTGTTCTAACTGCAGATACAACTACTACTTTTTTCATCATTATCATTCCTCTCTATCAAATCGTAAAATGGATTACTCGTATGTATAGAAACCCTTACCCGTCTTTTTGCCGAGATGACCATTTTTAACCAGTTCCACCAGCAGCGCAGGAGGCTTATCCTGTTCTTTCCCGGATTTTTCATACTTAGCCTGGCGAATAGATAGGATTGTATCCAGACCAGCCAGGTCTAGTGTCCTAAATGGTCCCATTGCATGGCCCAATCCCTTTTCTGCACCCAGATCAATATCCTGAGGTGTAGCGTAGCCATTTTCAACCAGGAACCATGCAGTATTAGTAATGCCTGCAAGTATATTATTGACAATAAACCCATCAATCTCTTTCTGTACCAGTATTGGAGTTTTTCCTGTAGCTTTTGCAAATTCCATCAATGTCTCAAGAGTATCAGGACTGGATACTGGGGATTTAATAACTTCAACTAGCTGCATATGTACGGCTGGGTTGAAGTAATGGATATTAGCCACCTTCTCCGGTCTTTTGGTAGCTACTGCAAGGGCTGATGGCACAAAAGTGCTCGAGTTGCTGGCAAAAATCGTGTGAGCTGGAGTAATCAGGTCAAGCTTAGCAAACAGTTCCCTTTTTACCTCCAGATTTTCAATGATCGCCTCGATAACCAGATCAACATCCTTAACAGCATCTTCTAGAGAACTTACTGTGTGAAAATTTTTCTTTATTTCATCAGCTTTTTCACTTGTCATTTTCCCCTTAGCAACACGCCCATCCAGGTATTCATTGCTCCACGCAAGCGCCTTATCAAGGGCGTCAGCGAATGTGTCGGTCAGATTTGTCTCAATGCCATAAATTGCACAATTCAGGGCAATATGTTTTCCCATCGTACCTGCTCCGATAACAGTAACCTTTTTAATTGAATTTCCGCTCATTTTTATCCTCCTAAAATTTTAATTTTGAATTATCACCAATAAAAGTTATAGTAAATACCTACATCTTTTATAAAGTTTAAATATTATATATTTATATTATTCAAACAATACATTTATTATCCAATCTTCTTTCCTTCTAGAATGTCAGTCCCACAGTCACCAGAATACTGGCAATTATCGCAACGATCAGGGTTATGACAACAGAAAGCATAAAGTTGTTAATATATGCATCCTTGTAGCTCAGCTTCGACATATAGAACGAATTGGCCAATGCCGGGCTGTGAGGAAGTGTATCCAGGCCTATTGATGAGATTGCGCTCAATCTGTGCAGTGCTGCTGGAGCAATTCCGGTTGCTATGAACTTATCCGCCAATATATCCAGTGTCATACGCAATCCGGTTGATGAGGAAGCTGCAAATCCTGCGGCAACGTTTACTGATACTGCAACCTGAAACGCCGGACTTCCTGGAACCTTATCGAGTGCAGCCAATATCAGCTGAAAACCACTTACAGAAGCTACCATTCCGCCGAAACCCGATGCTGCAGCCAAGGCAACGATTGCCTGATTTGAATTCGATACCGCTGTATGAATCGCAGGCTTGATTTTTTCCCATTGCTTAACGGGATTAAACAAAATGTATGATGCAATCGTTCCGCTTAATAACGCCGCTACAGGTGATGCATCGAATACATTAAGAACAACCATCAGAACAATGGATGGGAAAAGGCATTTCCATAATGGCATATCAACTCTTGCCACATCGTTCTTGCTATCCCATGATCTGAGAAGGGCAGTACCAGAAGGTTCAAATCCCTCACCTGTCTTTTCGCACTTCTTCACCTGATAATTAATCCACATCACTGAAAGAATAATTGTAATGATGGAGCAGACAATTCCCAGCACAGGAGCTGCCATGGCATCTGTGCCAAAGTATTCCATGGGTATGAGGTTTGTAAGTTGTGGTGATCCAGGAAGCATGGCAACTGTGAAAGTTGATGATCCAATCGCACCACACGTATACAGCTTCCATGGTATATTTAGCTCAGTGAACAAGTCCTTTGCTATGTACAAGACTGTAAATACTACAACGAATACACTGATTCCCCCATAAGTAAAGATGGCATACATTAGACCTATGCTCAAAACAGCCATCAGTTTTTCGTGTTTTGGCCACAGCCTTGCCAATTTGGCAAGCTTGAAAGCTATTGCACTGGCTGCTCCAGTGTCACCTAGTGACTTTGCAAATAATGCACTGAAGAAGAATAGAAGGAAGTATGCTTTATATACTCCAGCAAATTTTGTAGCCCATACGTTTGTCAAGGACTCAATAATACCTACTCCGGAAAAAAGTGCAATTATTCCTACACATACCAGACTTACTGCGGCGATATGATACCCTCTGAAGATACCTATTACAAAGATAATGGTCGCAATGATTATTCCTATCAAACTTACTATTTCAGGATTCATATTTTCCCCCTTACAATTTAGTAAACATGTAACAGAACTTTCTATATGACTAAGATTCCAAATCAATTGATCCAATTTATACAAGAATGTATTTAACTCAGACTATTTGATGTGCGTTAAGCAATATATCTTCAGCTTCTCTCATTACTGACTCGATTATGTCTTTTGAGGTGCGTTCCTCATGCATCATTCCAATAATTTGACCTGCTGCTACAGAGCCATTCTGTATATCACCCTCCAGCAGACCCATCTTGTATCTCCCAAACCCCATTTCCATAAGTTCACTCAACGTAGCCCCACTTGTTTCCTTCTTCATATATGATTCAGTAAAGCTATTCTTGATCCCTCTAAAACCATGATTGCGAGTTTGCCCAGTCATGATTGTTGCTGTATCATCACTGCTCATAATCAGCTGCTTAACAGCTTGATTTACTTCACATTCCTGAGCCAGAAGAAATGCTGTGCCCATCTGTATGCCTGATGCACCCATTATCAAGGCTGCCGCCAGACCTCTGCCATCAGCGAATCCCCCTGCAACTATTACTGGAGTTTTCTTGATTTCCGGAAGAACCATACTCATCAGAGCCATTGTAGTGGTTTGTCCGATATGCCCGCCAGCCTCCATACCCTCAATCACCAAAGCATCTGCTCCAATCCCCTCCATGCGCCTGGCCATCTTTAGGGTTGGTACTACTGCAATAACTTTGATACCAGCTTGTTTGAAATCATCGAAGTAAACACGGGGATCACCGCCACCGATAGTTACAAAATCCGGTTTCTCATCAACAATCACTCTGGCTTGTTCAGCAGTATTCGGAGCACCCATCTGCAAATTAACTCCGAATGGATTTTGAGTCAATTCACGAGTTCTGGTAATTTCACGTCTCAAAGCTTCAGCAGACATTGTCCCTGTTCCAATCACGCCTGTACCTCCAGCATTTGAAACTGCTGCGACCAATGGTGCCATACTCACCCAAGCCATCGCGCCCAAAACAATGGGATATTTGATTCCTAGCAATTCTGTAAGCCTAGTTTTCAAGTAACATCAATTCCTTTTTCAGTATTTCAAAATTTGCTATTAACGGCCTTTGAACTCCGGTTTTCGTTTTTCAAAGAAAGCATCTATTCCCTCTGCTTTATCTTCGCTACCCAAGCAGATTCCCAGTCCAAACAGCTCAAGCAACAATCCTGTCTCCTGATCCGTTGACATTGAGGCCTTGATTAGCTTCTTGCATATGCCCAGTGCCAAAGGCCCCTTTTGAACCATAGACTTCGCAACTGTATATGCCTCATTCATCAATTCGCCTTGTGGGACGCACTTGTACGCCAGGCCCATTTGTACAGCTTCGTTTGCTGATATGGTACGTCCTGCCAGTATAATCTCCTTGGTACGTCCAAGACCAATGATTTTGCTTAACCTTTGAGTACCACCTAAACCAGGTAGTATACCGAGACCAGCCTCCGGCAGACCAAAGATTGCATTCTCTGCAACCAATCTGATATCGCAAGCAAGTGTAAGCTCAAAGCCACCACCAAAAGCCAGGCCGTTTATAGCTGCAATAATCGGTTTGCTGCAATCCTCTATTTTATTGACAACTGCCCTTCCAGATCCTTTGAGTGCATCAACCGGAGTTAGCTTTTTTAATGAATTGAGATCTGCACCAGCAATGAACGCCTTCTCACCAGCACCTGTTATCACAATCACTTGAACATTTTCGTCTCCATTGACATTGTCGATAATTTGTCCCAATTCTGCCCAGCATTCCGCATTCATTGCATTACGTACTTCCGGACGATTGATTGTTAAAACAGCAACTTTGTTCTGTACATCCAACAGAAAATTCTTAAACTCCATTCCCTTCCTCCTCTATACTATTAATCCTCAGATTAAATTAGTCTGTTCAATATGTTTAAGCTTAGAACATTCTGGAAACTCTTCCGCATGCAGCTTCAGCTTCTGCGACCATTTCATCCATAAGCTGCTGTACCGGCTTGACATCGTTTATTATGCCCATGACAGGCCCTACAGCAAAAATTCCTCCATCAACATTTCCATTCTTATAGCATTCTCTGCTAATACGCCCAGCGATAACATTCAAGAGCTCCTGAAGAGTTGTACCACGATCTTCCATTTCAAGTGTAAGTTTCGCAGCCATATTGTTTGAGACTCTTGCCATATTCTTAATCGATTTTTGGATTAACACTGTATCACGTTCGCCATGACTTACTACCCATTTCTTATGATTATCAGAGATTGGGCACTCAGTTGTAGCAACGAATCTGGTTCCCATGACTACTCCTTCGCAGCCAAGTGCCAGAGCAGCTGCAAGACTCTTTCCGTCACCAATCCCACCTGCTGCAAGAACAGGAATATTGCATGTTGAAGCGACTTTATTGGCGAGAATCATAGTGCCGATTCCATCCGTGCTCGGATGACCTGCTACTTCATACCCAGCAATTGTAATGGCATCTGCTCCCTTTTCCTCCATTCGCTTAGCAATCTTAGCGGATGGAGTTTTATGTATTAGCTTGATACCGTTTTCTTTAATGTGAGAGATAAATTCTGACGGGTCTGCTCCGGCAGTTTCAATTGCTGCAACACCTTCTTCTATGCAAACATCTATATAGCGGAAGATTTCCTCTCCTTTAGTTAGTTGTGGCACTAAGGATATGTTTACGATGAAAGGCTTATCAGTCAATCGCTTCATTTCCTTAACCGCTTCATGAAACTCCTCAGGATTGGCGTAACAGGTGATGTTAAGCGTACCTATGCCACCTGCATTGCAGACAACTGAAGCAAATTCCGGGACACCAAGATGCTGCATGCCTCCCTGCACTATTGGATACTTGATACCGAACATATCTGTGAATCTTGTTTTCATATTTAAATCCTCCTGCTTGCACAAAATTTCCAAAATTGTAGTTTGGATTCAGACACCGTCTTTTGTCATATATGAACAAAGCGTTAGTTAATATCGTTTCTTCGGGTATACGTTAAAATTTGGTCCAAACGCCCTGAAAGGATCCCCTTTGAAGGACTCAACCTTAATCACTTAAGCACCCCAGTCAACAAGAAGTTTAGTGCAGGCAGGTGCTAGAGTTCGATTACTTCAAACTACTGAGAGGTTTTCACCATTACTATTCATACGATCCTTCCTGTGTTCACAATTTCATAATACGGATACGTTTACTTGCCAATGAAGACAGGCTGCCTCTTTTCCAAAAACGCATTAACTGCTTCAGCGAAATCTGCTGTTCGGCTTGTCTGCGCCAGATATTCACCCTCACGAATTGAATAAGCATCCAAATCCTGGTAGAAAAACTCCATCATTACCTTTTTCTGGAGACTGATTGACTTCGTGGGGCTATCAGCAAGACGGCGCGCCAATGAATATGTTTCACTCTCCAAATCATCTTCTTCGGCCAGCTTTGTCACCAAGCCTATCCTGTATCCATCTTCACCATTGACAGCATCACCCAGCATCAGCATTTCTGATGCTTTAGCCATCCCAAGTAGCTTGTACAAGAAATACATGCTTCCTGTATCTCCTGTCAGCCCCAATTTTACAAAACCCATAACGAACTTTGTGTTCCGGGTTGCTACTCGGAAATCGCAAGCAACAGCGAGGCTGCACCCTGCACCAGTCGCAACTCCCTGAACCATAGCAACTACAGGCTTTGTGCATCTCCGTATTGCTGTTGTCATTTCTCCAGCATACATTATGTTTCGTTCATTCAAATATTCATTATTATCGATCAAGCTCTTAAACCGTTTTAAATCACCACCAGCTGAAAAGTGCTTCCCGGTACTCCTGATAACAATTGCACGCACATTCTCATTCTCTTCACAGCTCAGGACTGCATCTCTTATTTCTCCGTAGGAACCAGTTGCCAATGCATTCCCAAATTGAGGCCTATTTAATGTAATCGTGGCAATATTATCTTTCACATCAAGAAGAATTTCATTGTATTCCAATACTAGTCAACTCCTTGTATAAATTCTCGGTTATCACTTCAGTACTAGCTCTGGTATTTGAACTTTCCGTTGGCACAAGTTAATTATATTCAAATTTGACAGATTTTTTGTGGTGAGTAGCTACAAACTTTGAACCTAAATCAATGCACTTTTTGGTCATTTTGTCTAGTATCTTGTTAAGACCCCATATTAACTGAGTATTCCAACCATAATGTGCATATTTTCAAGAATGCTGGGCACCCCAATTCGGAAAGACAGAACACATATCATTCTGGATAGAGTGCAGGTATTTGACGCGGGGTTTTGTGAGGTGTAATTTCATCCTTAAACTGTATGCAATAAGTGTCTCACTTACTTATCAAATTCAATTGGATATTGATTATCGTTCATGCTTTATCAATATTCTATAAGCCTGATATCCTAAATTGGACATTAAACGAGCTAGTAAAACTCGTTAACAACACTCCAGTAACTATGAGTCACATCGCTTTCCTGAAGGCTTCAAGCAGTTTGCATACTCATTGGTACCCTGCCTGGTTATCGGAAATACATACACCCACTTATCGGAATGAATTCTCTATTGCTCCGGAAAGTATGCACTTTTTTATTGGAATATCCAACTTAAACTGCCAACGCTAAGGAGGAACATGACATTGCCAAAATTCCGGTCCGGTACCAATCTGAATCTGATGGTAAATCTCAAATAACAGGACATTTTAAAAACTCCAAATCTATTTGTAATACGTGAAAAAGAAGATACCGGATGCGGAGCTATTTGAGAAATGGAAGTGGAGGGATTGCTGGATGAACTTGACGTTATTGAGCTATCTGAGTCACCTGAGCATTGTCGACTGATTAGTGAAGTGACCAAAAATAAGAAGAGCTATTCCTCGCATTGGGAATAACTCCTCCGTCGTTATAGCTTTCTGGAATCCAGGATACATAAAATTAAGAACAGTTCTTCTAGCAGCACAATACTACCGTGTAGTAGTTCAAATTACTTATTAAATTCAGGCATTTTCTTTTCTATGAAGGCGTTTACAGCATTTTCAAAATCTCCTTCTCTTGAAGAAACAGCCATTTGTAAGGCCTCATCATAGTAGAAGCAATCTAAATCTCTGTAGAAATAGTTATATTGCAACGCTTTTTGTCTTGCTATTGCCTTGGTTGGCATATTAGCTAACATTTTAGCAAAAGTATAGGTTTCTTCTTCAAGTTTCCCGTCCTCAACCAAACGAGTAGCCAGGCCCATTTGTATAGCATCTTCGCCTTTTACCGGCTCTCCAGTCATCATCATATATGAAGCTTTTTCGATACCGATTAATTTACTTAACAAATATATACTGCCTGTATCTCCAGGTAATCCAATTTTTATGAATCCCATGATTAATTTTGAACTTGGAGTTACGATTCTATAGTCTGCACCTAATGCGATACTGAAACCAGCACCAGTAGCAACACCGTTTATCATAGCAATGATTGGCTTTCCACATTGCTTCATAGCCTTCGTCATTTGACCAGCATAATATATCCCATCTTGGCTCAAGTATTCTTTAGTTTCGATTAAAGTCTTAAAACGTTTAATATCTCCTCCGGCACTAAAGTGTTTACCTTTACCAGTTATTACGATAGTACCAACATCTTTTCTAGCGTCTAACTCGTTCACCGCATCTCTTATCTCCCCATAAGTTTCGCGAGCTAATGCATTAAGATGTTCTTCTCTATTTATAGTTATTGTTCCAACTCTGTCTTCCACTTTTACGAGAATTGTTGTATACATATTTACCCCCTAGCAACCTTTAAAATCAGCTTTCCTCTTTTCCAGGAATGCACTTGCACCTTCCAAACGATCTTCACTACCAAAAGTAACTGCTAATGCTAATGCTTCATACATCATTCCTGTACTTCTATCAACATCTAAAGATGTATTTATTGCCATTTTTGCAACTTGTATTGCCAAAGGTCCGCGTTCCATTATTCTTGACGCAACGTTTTTAGCTTTTTCTAGTAATTCTACCTGAGTAACACATTTCATGGCTATACCATAGTTTACTGTTTCCTCAGCTTTCAGATTTCGTCCACCGATAATAACATCTTTAGCAACACTAATTCCTACCATTCTAGCAAGTCTTTGGGTACCGCCAGCACCAGGAATAATTCCCAAATTAGTTTCCGGCAGCCCTACTAGGGCGTTATCAGATACTAACCGTATATCACAAGCCAATGCTAATTCAAATCCACCACCGAAAGCATATCCATTGATCGCTGCAATTATTATTTTAGGTGAATTTTCTATTCTATCCAGCACAATACGCAACTTACTAGTTAGCGCTTTTTTAGCTGTTGCTGTTTTTATACTATTAATATCTGCACCAGCAATAAATGCTTTATCTCCAGCACCAGTTATTATTGCAACTTTCAAGTTTTCGTTTCCTTCATAGTAATCCATAAACGCCATTAAATCTAATTGACACTCTAGATTTAACGCATTCATTACAGTTGGACGATTAATCGTAAATACAGCAATGCCATTGTCTTCCTCTAACAAAAAATGAGTAAAAGTTGGATTTTGCATAGTTCCTCCTATATATCCTCAAATATCTTTTGATTAATTATTTTTATCAAACATATCGTTATGTTCACCCAATTTAGGAGCTTTATTAAAAGGTGCATATCCATTTCTTGCGCTTAACATATTTGGTCTCACTAAAACAACATCTTTCTCTAGTCCATAATCAACACTATGGATAAATTCATTGGCATCCGCTTGTTCACACTGATATATATCAGAATAATGTCCTAATTTGTCATGAACGATATCTGCTTCTTTCAGTAGCGTCATCCATTCTTCAGCAGTTTTTTGTTCATACTTTCTGCCAAATATTTGCATTAATTCATTACGAATTGATGCATCGCGTTGTTTCACCACTGTATCGTATTTTGGGTCTTCAATCATTTCTTCTAATTCCAATACTCTACAGATTCTCGGCCAATCTTTAGGGAAATCTAGAATCGTAGTCATAATCCATTCTCCATCGCTGGTTTTAAAAGGGGTTGAGAGTGGATTGCTTTCGTTTCTCTTTTTCGGATATTTGTTGTCGAATTGCGGTTCAACAGAAACAGACATTATATGGAAACACCATAGAGCCGTACCATATAATGACGCGGTAACATAATCTCCTTCATTCGTAATTGTTCTTTTGTATAAAGCACCCAGAATTATATTTAATAAAGCCATACCAGAAATAATATCACCAGGACCGGCAGGACCCATAACAGGGAAATTGCTTTTATCCTCATCGTTCAACACTGTCATGTCAGCTAAAAATCCAGTTGATGCCCAAAAAGCAATCGTATCATAACCTGGAGCATCAGCCTTAGGCCCTTTTTCTCCATATCCTGAAAGTAGTGCATAAATTAGTTTGGGATATTTTTCTCTCAATGTATCATAATCAATACCTAATGCCTTTAATGCTTTGGGTCTAGTATTCGTTAAAAATATATCTGCATCAGAAAGTAACTGGTGCATTTTATCCATATCAGCAGAATCTTTCAGGTTTAAAGTAACCCCTTTTTTATTAGCATTTATGCTATCAAAAAGAGGGTTTGCATCAGGTGTACAGGTTACACCGAACATTTTCCCAAAATTTCTGTAGTTATCTCCATTTGGAGCTTCAACTTTTATTACCTCAGCACCCCAATCAGCAAGAATGCGGCCACAACTAGGAGCTGCTACCATTGTTGACATCTCAACAACTTTTATACCATCTAATAACTTATAATTACTCATAGCTAACTCCTTTTCTTAATAGATATCATTTAATCTATTTTTGGATTCATTCATTTCAGAAACTATTCTTGTAAACAACTCATCAACGGAAAGCACATCATCTATTAATCCCAATGCTTGACCTACAACGAAAATCCCTCCGTTAAGATCACCTTTATCCATAGCCATTTTCCCTCTTTTACCTGAGATTGTAGATATTAATTCTTGTAGGGTAACTCCTTTGGACTCAAGTTTCAAACATTCCTTGGCGGTATCGTTATTCGCTACTCTAGCCATATTATTTATGCTTTTTTGAACTAAAGTCGTATCTTTTTCGGTAGCACTAACACACCAATCTTTGAAATTTTGATGTATTTGACATTCTTTCGTAGCCACAAAGCGAGTACCCATAACTACACCTTCTACGCCAAGAGCTAGCAGTGCTGCTACACCATGGCCATCAGCAACTCCACCACCAGCTAGTACAGGTATTTTTAATTGTTTCACAGCTTTAGCCGCTAAAACTAAAGTAGTAACCTCGTCTTTCCCCGGGTGACCTGCACACTCAAAACCAACTATAGTTACAGCATCCACGCCTGTTTTTTCAGCAGATAGAGCATGTTTTACTGTTGGCACTTTATGAATATGAAAGATTCCTAGTTCATGGATAGGACCAACTAACGTATCAGGCTTTCTACCGGCAGTTTCAATAACTTTAACGCCCAGATCGCCACAAATTTTAATATAATCGAAAGTTTTTTCACCTGCAGAAGTCTCTGGCAGTAAAGAAATATTTACACAAAACGGTTTATCTGTTAAGGATTTCATCTTTTCTAATGCTGCCCTAAATTCGTCTAATTCAGGAAATACTGTTACATTAATCGTTCCAAGCCCTCCAGCATTTGAAACTGCCGCTGCTAACTCTGGCACTCCTAAATGCTGCATACCCCCTTGAATAATTGGGTATTCAATTCCTAATAACTCAGTAATTCTTGTTTTCATATCTATTCCCCCCAATAATTTATAAACTCTTGCTAAGTCCGTCTATGATGGATTTAGCATCAGCGCACATATTATCCATCAATCCTTGAACGGTTATTATTTCGTTTATCAGACCCATTGCAGGACTAGCTGCAAATATTCCACCGTCCACGTTTCCTGTTCTATAAGCAACACGTCCTCGTTTACCTGATATAACTGTCATTAATTCTTGTAAGGTTGTACCGCGACTTTCCATTTCAGCAGCTAATCTTGAAGCCATATTATCAGCAACACGCGCCATATTTTTAATCGATTGCTGAATTAAAACAGTATCTCTCTCAGTATGATCTATAATATACTGCTTATGGTTATCGGAAATTAAACACTCTTTAGTAGCAACAAAACGAGTACCCATAACTACACCTTCGCAACCTAAGCATAATGCTGCTGCCAAACCCTTTCCATCAGCTACACCACCTGCTGCAAGAACGGGAATTGAACAAATTGAAGCAGCTTTATTTGCAATTACGAACGTACCTATTCCATCAGTGCTTGGATGTCCCGCTACTTCATAACCAGCTATTGTGATTACATCAGCACCCTTTTCTTCCATACGTTTAGCAATTTTAGCTGAAGGAGTTTTATGTATTAATTTAATTCCTGCCTCTTTAATTTGAGAAATAAATTCTGATGGGTCTGCACCAGCTGTTTCGATAGCAACAACTTTTTGTTTCGCGCAAATATCTATATATTTTCTTATCACTTCACCTTTTGTTAAGTCAGGCACTAAAGAAATATTGACAATGAAAGGTTTATCAGTCAGAGTTTTCATTTTTATTACATCTGTTTCAAATTCTTCAGGCGTGTCATAACAGGTAATATTAAGAGTTCCCATTCCGCCCGCGTTAGATACAGTTGATGCAAAATCTGCTAGACCGAGATGCTGCATACCGCCTTGTACTATTGGATACTTTATTCCGAACATTTCCGTAAATCTTGTTTTTAACATAATTTTCCCCTTTCAATTATAAAATATCATTTCTATTAACACTTATATTATCAACTCTTCTTATAATCCTATAAACGGATAGATGTACAAAAATAGTTACTAAAAAAGAGACAATTTTGTAGTTTTGCATTTAACGAATTCTGAAAGCCTAACAGTTGTGAATTCTTTGGAATCTGCATTTTCATTTTAGGGAATAAAAAATAGAGCCTTTGTTTATAGCTTAAGAATAGCTATTTTACAAAAGGCCCTATGTCTTATTTACTAAATTTGATTATCTATATGCAAACGTCAATGAATTTCTTTACCACGCGATACCGAATTAGTTTACCAGAAACGCTAACGAATTAGTTTACCACCTGATACTGAATTAGTTTACCAGTATAGGGTTGAATGAAGGGAGATATCCCTAGGGAAACTCCCTGAATGTCTTCAAACGGTA
>DIWI01000079.1 GCA_002428415.1 Clostridiaceae bacterium UBA6110 | reverse complement strand
TCTTCGGTTGCCCTATGATTCACATGTAAACAAGTATTTGGCAACTGCCATATGCATTTACAGTCAAGACAATATGTCTTGCCATTAAAAGGAGAGATGAAAGTGAACGGATACGATGCTGTTAGGAGACTTGTCAACATCAGCGACGAACTGACTACTCTTTCCCACGAACTTGGAGCAGCTGTGAAGCCTACCGCCAGGGAGCTTATCGAAAAGAAGATAAACGCTCTCGAGGACGAGTTCTTCAGACTCAAGCACAGCCTTGAGAAATTGCAGCTGCCGGTACAGACAGCCTTCTAATCACCCATATATAGATTAGAACATACCAAGGACGATGGGCAGAGCAGCCCGTAACTAATGAAGAGCGGCGTGAGAAACTAAAGAACCACTGCCAGGTGAAGCACACTTAAGATGAATGACTTGAAGAACTAAAGAGAAAAATGCACAGCCGGAAGCGAACGCTTCCGGCTGTTTGCGTATAATGTGTATCCAAGCTGACAATGAAAATTGAAAATGCAGGTAGATGATTGAAGACAAGGTCAGCCCGAAAATAAGGAAAAGGAAGGCTCTGATGAAGCTGATGCCTCATCAGAGCCTGTTTGTTATGCCATGCTGTTTGCTGAACCAAGAACATAGTCGATCTTTTCCTCGACAAGCTTCTGGATCTCTTTTCTTGCTGCTCCCATATACTTTCTCGGGTCGAACTCTGATGGGTTCTCAGCGAGGAACTTTCTTAAAGCCGCTGTCATTGCAAGCCTTATGTCGGTGTCCATGTTTACCTTGCACACTGCCATCTCTGAGGCTCTTCTCAGCATTTCCTTCGGAACTCCCTGTGCTCCCTTTATCGCTCCGCCGAACTGGTTGCATGTGGCTACATGCTCCTGGCTTACTGCTGATGCTCCATGGAGAACTATAGGATATCCCGGGAGTCTGTTTCCGATCTCCTCAAGTATGTCGAACTTAAGCTCAGGAGTTCCAGCGAACTTGAATGCGCCATGGGATGTTCCGATGGCAATCGCAAGCGAGTCACAGCCTGTCCTCTGAACGAATTCGACTGCCTCATCAGGCTGGGTGTATACATGCTTTTCAGAGTGGACATCGTCCTCTACTCCTGCAAGCACTCCAAGCTCAGCTTCAACTACTACGCCTCTTGCATGCGCGTAATCAACTATTTCCTTTGTAAGCCTTACATTCTCTTCGAAATCATAGTGTGATCCGTCGAACATTACAGATGTGAATCCGGCTGCTATTACCTGCTTCACTGTCTCAAGGTCCGGGCCGTGGTCAAGATGAACTGCGATGTCGATTCCTGTTTCCTTTATCGCTGCATCCACCATGTTCATGAGATATTCGGGACCTGCATATTTGAGCGCTCCTGTTGAAACCTGAAGTATAACTGCAGAGTTTCTTGATTTGCACGCATTCACTACGCCCTGTATGATCTCCATGTCATTGATGTTGAACGCACCGATGGAATATTTACCTTCATAAGCTTTCTTGAACATTTCTTTGGTTGTTACTAATGCCATTTGTTGACCACCTTTCATATGGGACAATTTTGTACCCGTAGGGACAATTACAATACCATTATAATCCAATCCCAAGGATACTTCCACAACAACTGTACAGGTTTATGAGTTTATTTTGAAGAAACAGTCTGTCAAATACTTGTTAACATTATGGAAACCTTATGAAAAAGGCGATGTGAAGATGTTACTTTAAGCTTCGGATAGAGTCAGGGTGCTAAGTTTAGGTTATAATTAGGGAAAGGGCACTGGAGGCGGTAGTATGCTTAAGCTGAGATACAGGGATTCTGACATAAGCGTCGAAACAGGAATAAGATACAGGGATCTTCTTAAGGATGAAAGCGGACCTCTGAAGCCGATGCTCGCAAGGCAGGCAGGCGAGTATTTCGAGCTTGATGAGGAAATCAGGAAGGAAGGGGAGGTATTCCCCGTATATATCACAGATTCACATGGAAACAAGGCATATGAGCGAACGCTCTCATTCATCCTGGTGGTGGCTGTTAAGACACTTAGCCCGGGAAGCCAGCTTTATATCGAACACTCCATAAGCAGAGGACTTTACTGCAGAATGCCGGGACATGAGCTTTCTGATGACTTCATCAGAAGCCTTTATGATGAAATGCTGAAGATAATCGACGGAAACCATCCTCTTGAAAAGGTGAAGCTGTCACGGGAAGAGGCATTTGAAATATTCAGGATGGAACACATGGAGGACAGGATAGACCTGCTGAAGGAATCAGGGCTTGAGTCAGTCACACTGTACAGGCTTCTTGGCCACTACGACTATTTTTATGGAAGGATGGCTATCAATACAGGACTTATTAAACTATTCGGACTGGAGCCATATAAGGGAGGATTTGTCCTTACCTATCCTCCGGTATATGACCCACTGTCACTTGGCAGTTTCAAGCCCCAGGACAAGCTGTTCGGGATATTCAGGGAGACACAGGAGTGGGATGAGATCATTGGAGTCGACAGCATCGGATACCTCAACGAAAAGATCATCAGTGGTGAAGCCTTCGACCTGGTAAGGGTTACCGAAGCGCTGCACGAGAAGAAGATTGCGTACATCGCGGATGAGATTGCAGGAAGAAGAGATGTCAGGATAGTGATGATTGCAGGACCAAGCTCTTCTGGAAAGACCACCTTCACGAAAAGGCTGGGAATCCAGCTGAGAGTGAACGGGCTCATACCAGTGGCTATAGGGATGGATGACTACTTCGTTGACAGGGAGCATACTCCTAAGAATCCGGATGGTTCCTATGACTTTGAAAGCCTAAGGGCACTGGACATCGGCCTGTTCCAGGAGCATGTTTCGAGCCTTATTGCAGGCGAAGGAGTCGCTCTTCCTCATTTTGACTTCAAGACAGGAAAGAGGACCATTTCAGAGCATATTGCAAAGCTGCCTGAAAGGGGAGTCCTCATGATAGAGGGGATACATGGACTGAATCCTGCACTTTTCCCAGAAATTCCCAGAGAAGCCAAATTCAAGGTTTATATCAGCGCCCTTACTGCCATGAACATGGACAGGCACAACAGGATTGCCACCACAGATGTCAGGAAACTGAGAAGGATGGTGCGTGACATACTCTCAAGAGGTTATTCAGCAGCTGATACTTTAGGGATATTCCCGTCAGTCGCAAGGGGTGAGAAGGAACACATTTATCCATATCAGGAAGAGGCTGACGCCATGTTCAACTCTACTATCCTGTACGAGCTTGCAGTCCTTAAAAAGCATTGTCTTAAGGAGCTGAGGGCTATAGACAAGTCCAGCCTTCTTTTCGAGGAGGCAAAGAGGCTCTCATCCATACTGGTGCTTGTGAGAGACATCAAGGATGAGATGGTTCCCGAGAATTCCATACTGAGGGAATTCATAGGAGGCAGCTGCTTCTACGAATACTGAAGAAAGGGCTGGTGGTGATGTATGCAGAAAAAATACGGGATATTTGACATTATCGGTCCGGTGATGATAGGACCATCAAGCTCCCACACTGCCGGAGCGGCAAGGATAGGAAGGATAGCAAGGCTTATTGCAGGCAGTGAGATCGTGAAGGCAGACTTCATCCTGCATGGCTCGTTTTCCAAAACCTACCGTGGCCATGGAACTGACAGGGCCCTTGTGGCAGGCATCCTGGGCATGCTGCCTGATGACGACAGGCTGAGAGACTCAATTGACAGAGCCCGGGAGGCTGGCATATCCATATCCTTCAGGGAAGGCAATCTTGGTGATGTACACCCGAACACGGTGAGGATCGACATGACGCTTGCAGATGGAGAGATCGTATCAGTGACAGGCTCGTCCATTGGAGGCGGAGCTGTCCTTATAACAAGGATAGGGGATGAGGATGTGCAGTTCACTGGAAACTATCCTACACTCCTTATAACCCATACTGATTCTCCGGGAGTTGTTGCCCATGTGACAAGGCTTTTATACGAGGCCAGGATCAACATCGCATTCATGTCTGTCTTCAGGTCCCAGAGAGGCAAGAGTGCAACAATGATATTCGAGACGGATGAGAACATACCGGAGGGAACACTTGAAAAGCTCAGGGACGTTTCTGGAGTAGGAGGAATAAGGTTCCTGCCAGTAGCTTCAGATTCACTGAGTTATCCGGTGACGACTTAAAGGAGGTGCAATTTGAACATTTCAAGCGGCAGAGAGCTTGTGGAAGCTTGTGAGGCCATGGGTATAACCATAGGTGAATATGCAATCAGACAGGAATCCGAGGAGACAGGGATTTCCCGTGAAGATATATGGAGCAGGATGAAGGAAGCACTTATGGTAATGGAGGCATCCACAAGCAAGGGAGTATCTGAAAAGGTAATATCCGTATCAGGACTCATAGGTGGCGATGCTTACAGGATGGGTAAATACCTGAAAAATGGGAAAAGCGTAGGAGGCAGTGTTACCACACGCGCCATGGCATATGCCCTTGCCTGCTCAGAGGTCAATGCATCGATGGGTAAGATCGTCGCATGTCCGACAGCAGGAGCTTGCGGAATACTGCCTTCTGCGGTCATGACCATGAAGGATGAGCATGGGATAGGCGAGGAGGACATCATACTCGGTCTCTTCGCTGCGGGTGCAGTGGGAGCTGTCATAGCTCAGAACGCCACCATATCCGGAGCCGAAGGAGGCTGCCAGGCGGAGTGCGGGTCAGCTGCAGCAATGGCTGCATGTGCGATTGTACAGATGATGGGTGGAAGTCCTCGGATGTGTCTTGATGCTGGAGCTATCGTGTTCAAGAATACGCTTGGCCTTGTCTGCGACCCCATAGCCGGGCTCGTTGAAGTTCCATGCGCAAAAAGGAACGCACAGGGCGTGCTTTCGGCCATAGGTGCAGCCGATATGGTACTGGCAGGTGTACAATCGAGGATCCCATTCGATGACACTGTAGAGGCGATGTACTCAATAGGGAGGTCAATGCCTGAATCTCTCAGGGAGACCGGAATCGGAGGCCTTGCCGGAACAGTTACAGGAAAACTCCTCGCAAATAGGATTTTCGGTGAAATGGAATAAAAAAGGACAGGCTGTCATACCTGTCCTTAAGTCAGAACTTCTTGAATTTTATGGTACTTACCTCAAGATAAGAAAGAGCAATCATCATTAATACAACAAGGCTCCGAAGATCCAGGTTGTTTCGGAGGAGCAGTGCCAGCATTGCTAACAGGCAGCCTGCCAGGGTTATGGGGATTCCGGTGAATACTCCGTCAAAATCACAGGAATTGAACCTTGCCAGCCTGTATGCTCCCGCTATTGGGAACAGGATCACAGGCAGCAGACCCATCAGTCCAAGCTCATGAAGATTGAACATGAAGTATGCAAGTATTGCAGGTGCCACTCCGAAGGATACCATGTCGGAGAGGGAATCAAGTTCCTTGCCGAGGGGCGATTCGGCGCCAAGCGCCCTCGCTATCCTGCCATCGTACCTGTCCACCATACCGGCAGAAAGTATGAATAGCCCTGCAGTGGCATAGTCGCCCTGCACGCCCTTGATAAGGGACATGACCCCAAGTGTGAGGTTAAGGAAGGTCATTATATTGGGAATCAGTGCGCTGTTCATTGTTACCTCCGGGTTTAATGCGATACTTCATTATAAACTATTTTGGTCCCAAGTGAAACTTTTATGTTCCTAAGATGAGGAATTACCCCTGTGGCATGATTTTTCCACCGAGCATATTTCCTTTTCAAGTGGTATTATAAATATATAAAGCGAGGTGTTTGGAGTGAAGAAAGCGAAGCTCCTTTACAATCCCAGCGCGGGTGAGAGCATTGTCATAGACAAGCTCGACGAAATAATCAGGATACATCAGAAATATGGCTACCAGCTGGTTACAGTAAGGCTTGATGAAAGCTTCAGGATGAGGGAAGCCCTGTCTGACATGAATGACGGGTATGACCATATCATAGTTGCAGGAGGAGACGGAACCGTTGACCTCCTCGTCAATGAGATGATGAGGTCAGGTGTGAATCTTCCCATAGGGATACTCCCTGCAGGAACGGCAAATGACTACAGCAAGTACATAGGCATGCCGCCTGACCTTTCAGCTGCATGCGAGAAGATACTCTCGGCAGTGCCTGTACCCATGGACATCGGGATGATAAACGACAGATACTTCATAAACGTGGCCAGTGCAGGGCTCTTTACTGATGTATCCCAGAAGACCGATGATGACATGAAGAACTCAATTGGCAAGCTCGCGTATTATCTGAAGGGACTTGAGCAGCTCCCGAATTTCAGGAAGATCCATGTAAAGATAACTTCGAAGGACGGCAGCTATGAGGGCGGAATGTTCATGGTTCTTGTGTTCAACGGAAGGACAGCCGGAAACATAGAACTGGCATACAAGGCTCAGGGAAACGACGGGAAGCTTGATGTAATCCTCATAAAGGACGAAGCACTGAGAGAGCTTTTTCCTCTTCTCATAAAATTCCTTAGGGGTGAGCATCTGGAGGAGCCGGTAGGGCTTGTCTACTTCCAGACTGATGAGCTATTGATTGAAACTACCGACAGGACGCTTGTAAGCGACATAGACGGAGAGCGCGGTCCTGATTTTCCGCTTGCTATCAGATGCATCCCTGATGCGATCATGGTCATGGGCGTAAATGAAGATGACCTTGCGGCTAGAAAAAGAGCTGCCTGGCCGGCAAACTGATGATTCCCGTTGAAAAGGGACTGGCCAGGAAGTATGATGTATAAAGGTGTAAGACTTTCTGTAAGGAAAGGTGTAAGACTTTCTGTAAGGAAAGGTGTAAGACTTTCTGTAAGGAAAGGCGTAAGACTTTCTGTAAGAAAGGCGTATAGATGTTTCATTTGAAAAGGATGTGAAAAAAGTTGGAACCACTGCCTGACAGTAGGAAAAAGGAATAATAGCCGAGGAGATCTTTTCTCCTTGGAGAAGGAGAGACGTATGGAAAGATTGAATCTGCTCTATTTCAGTTCGATACTCAACAGGAGGGTATACGACGAGTACAACGAGGTCGTAGGGAACCTCAAGGACATATACTTCGCTGCGGAGGAAGGCTACCCCAAGGCCATAGGCTATGTGGTGGAGAGGAACAAGGAACAATATAATTTTGAGTTCAAGTTCATAGACTTCTACGACGATGGAAAGGATGTCCAGATAAAGATCAAGGGCGCAAGGGATATCATTCCCAGGACCTTTTCCTTCATGCTTGTGAAGAATCTGCTTGATAAGCAGATTCTCGACGAGGAAGGGAAAAAGGTGTTCAGGGCGTATGATGTGAGACTTGCCCAGATATCAGGAGACCTGAGGATTGTCGCCGTCGACAAGAGCCCTATGGGACTTGGAAGGCGAAGGAATATGGAAGGCCTCTACAGGACCTATCTGAAGCTTATCGGAAAGAAGACAGGTGATTCCCTTATTCTGTGGGATGACGTTGAGTTCGACATGGGAAAAGGCAAGGACCTCAAGATCAGCGTGCCGTACGCGAAGCTATCTACGCTCCATCCGGCTGACCTTGCAGACATCCTGGAGGAAGTCGACCACGAGTACAGGAACAAGATATTTGAAAGCCTTGATGAAGAGCTTGCTGCTGACACCCTGGAAGAAATAGAGGAGCCTGAGGTTCAGGCAAAGATAATATCGGGACTGAGTGAAGAGAAGGCTGCTGAACTCCTTGAAAAGATGCCTAACGATGAAATTGCAGATTTTCTTGATGACCTTGATGACGAGACAAGGGAGAAGATACTCCTGAACCTTGAAAATGATGATGAGGCTGAAGTAAGGGAACTCATGCAGTATGAGGAAGAGCTTGCCGGAGCCCTGATGTCAAAGGACTTTTTCGTTTTCAACAAGAACATCACTGTGAAGGACACCATATCGCTCCTCAAGGAGCTTGCTCCTGAGTATGACGAGATATATTTCATATTCGTACAGGATGAGAATGCAATCCTCGAGGGCTTCATAAACTTAAGGGACCTTCTGGTTGAGGATGGAGGCAAGCTTCTTGCTGACATCATGGATACTTCACTTGAAAACGTGAAGGTCTCAGACCATTCGGTAACAGCGGTGGACCTTGCGATCAAGTACGAGCTTCTTCTGATACCTGTCGTCGACGATGACGGCAGGATAGTGGGAGTGCTCAACATACACGATGTCATAGATGAGTTCCTTGCTCCAATGTGGAAGAAGAGAAGGGACAAGTAGCTGACAGGCAATAGGGCAGCCGGCTGGATGAACCACCGGCTGCCTTGCTTTCCAATAAAATTCATATGGGAAACCGTTGGCATTTGACATTACATTGCCAGATTGCTGTCAAGGAAGGTCACAGTTGACAAAGAAGCCCGGCTTTAGGATAATAGGAATAAGAATTCCTACTGTTTTACTAGGAAATAATTGGGTCATGACCCGAAAGGAATAATGGCATGATATATGGAAGCGTAATGGAGCTTGTAGGAAATACTCCTCTTCTGAAGGTCTCATCATTTGATGATGGCAAGAGGGCTGAGGTTTACGTCAAGCTTGAAAAGTATAATCCGGGCGGAAGCATTAAGGACAGGACAGCCCTGGGAATGATAGAGGCTGCGGAAAAGGAAGGAAAGCTGAAACCTGGCTCCATCATTATCGAGCCTACCAGCGGAAATACCGGGATAGCTCTTGCCATGCTTGGCAAGGCCAAGGGCTACAGGGTGGTCATCGTCATGCCTGAAACAATGAGCCTCGAAAGAAGGAGTCTCATCAAGGCTTATGGTGCAGAGCTTGTTCTTACCGAAGGGGCAAAGGGGATGAAGGGCGCCATTGAAAAGGCGATGCTTCTGAAATCAGACCTTGGAGAAATCGCTTTTGTGCCCCAGCAGTTCGAGAATGCCGCAAATCCTGATATTCATTACAGGACAACTGGAAAAGAGATATTCGATGACATTCCGGACCTCGATGCATTCGTTGCAGGAGTTGGAACCGGAGGGACTATAACAGGAGTGGCCTCATACTTAACCGAGAGAAAGGGCGATGTTCTGATAGTTGCGGTTGAGCCGGTCAACTCTCCGGTAATATCCGGTGGTCAGGCAGGTCCGCACAAGATACAGGGAATCGGAGCAGGCTTCGTTCCTGATAACTACAAGGGAACGAATGTCAGCGAGGTCATAAAGGTCAGGGATGAGGATGCCTTCCAGATTGCCAAGGAGTTTTCCCAAAAGGAAGGCGTGCTCGTTGGCATATCCTCAGGAGCCAATATATTTGCAGCCCTTGAGGTTGCGAGGAAGCTCGGAAAAGGCAGGAAGGTTGTGACTGTCGCTCCTGACGGAGGCGAAAAATACATAAGCATGGGGCTTTACGACTAATTCGGAAGCCTGATTTAGAGGGTGAAACAAATGTTGAGATCCATCATGGAGGATGCAAGGAATATAGTTAAGAAAGATCCGGCGGCGAGAAGCGTCATAGAGGTGCTTCTCCTTTATCCGTGCATACACGCCCTTATCTGGCACAGGATGGCTCATTGCCTTTACAGGAACAAATGGTTTTTCCTGGCAAGGTTCTTCAGTCAGACTGCAAGGTTCCTTACAGGAATCGAGATTCACCCCGGTGCGAAGATCGGCAGAAGGCTGCTAATTGACCACGGGATGGGCGTGGTAATTGGCGAGACCGCTACAGTCGGAGACGACTGTGTAATCTACCATGGGGTTACTCTTGGCGGAGTTTCGACCCTTGAGAAAAAGAGACATCCGGATATAGGCAATAATGTAATCATCGGTGCCGGAGCCAAGGTGCTCGGACCTATAAAGGTGAGGGATAACGCGAAAATCGGCTCTAATGCAGTAGTTCTGCATGAGGTGCCTGAGGGAGCAACTGCCGTAGGCATCCCTGCAAAGATACTCATCAAGAAAAAGAAGGAAGATCCGAACCTGAAGGTTTACTACTACAATTACATATGAGCATATTCCGGAACCCCTGTCCTGCCTGAGCTGCGGAACCTTTGTCCCGCTACTTTGGCGGGACTGTGTCATTTTCGGGTACTTTTGGTTATAATGGTTGTAAGCGATTAAGGAGGTGCGGCATGAAGGAACTCCATGACAGGATAAGAGAGCTGGGGCTTGTGCATTATGGCTTTGTAAAGGCGAGAAGGCTTGAGGGATCCAGGGAATACTTCATTGAACGTGACCGCAGGAAGCTTTCGAGCACCTTCGAGGAAGCAAGTGAAGATCTGAGGCTCGACCTGACCCTAGGATCGCCATGGGTGAAGACAGTTATAAGCTTTGCCATTCCGTACTACTATGATTCCTATATGGCCAAAGGGGCATACTTTTCTCTGTACTCCCAGGGAAAGGATTATCATGCTGTCGTAAGGGAAATACTTTCGAAGGTTTCCTCTGTGCTTGAAGGCAATGGCTTCAGGTCTGAGGTCTTATGTGATGACAATGCTCTGCCTGAAAGGCTGATAGCGCATATGGCAGGGACTGGTTCCATTGGAAAGAACCATATGCTGATAACAAGGAGCTACGGCTCGTATGTTTTCCTTGGTGAGATTCTGACAGACTGGGAGACGGAAACAGAAGAACGGGCGCCAGAGGATGCCATTTCTCACTCCATATGCGGGGATTGCGACATCTGCCAGAGGGCATGCCCAACTTCCATACTTCAAGGCGAATACTACGATACGAAGAGATGCATGTCTTATATGACCCAGGACAAGAAGATAAGGGATGAGGATTTCGACCTTTTCAAGGGGAGGCTATTCGGCTGCGATACCTGCCAGAGAGTGTGCCCTTTGAACAAATTTGCTCAGAGGTCACATATTGATGATTTCCACCCATTCCCTTATATGAGGGATCCGGACATCAATGAGATCGTGGCCATGGACAACGGGCAATTTAAAAAATATAAGGCAACTTCATCTGGCTGGAGAGGCAAGAAGCTGCTTAAAAGGAATGCAATGATAGCATTGGCTTCAAAGGGCATGGAGATCCGTGAGGAATTTGCGGATACCGAGTATCTGAAGGATATCCGGGAAAGACTTTTGAAGAAATATAAATTATAATTTAGTTATATATGAGGGGTATGCATATGTTCACAGATTTATTATTAAAGGTCGCCATGATACTTCCGCCCAAAGTCCAGAAATTCGCTGCAGAGAAGGTGCTGGACTACGTATTCACGAGGATCGCACCGATTGATGTATCTGGAGCGGAAAATCTGCCTGAACCAGGAGTGCCTGCAATATTCGTCTGCAACCATCTTTCAAACCTTGACGGACCTGTCATAAGGCGGGTCCTAAAAAGGCAGGACCCTTATTTTGTAGCGGGAATGAAGCTGGACAACGTGTCGCTGACTTCGATGTTCAAGAATATCTTCAAGAGCGTTGACATCAAGCCTAATTCACCCGATAAGGAAGCGATGAAGGCAATACTAGGGCACCTGAAGGAAGGGGAATCAATCATGATTTTCCCTGAAGGTACCAGGTCAAGGTCATATTCGCTTCAGGAAGGCAAGAGGGGGATACTACTGATAGCCAGGCTTTCCGGAGTACCCATAGTGCCCATGGCCCTTACAGGAACCGACAAGGTCCTTCCTATAAATCCGGAGGGCGAAATGGGAGCTGAGAAGGTCCACAAGGGGAAAATAAGCCTTGTTGTAGGTAAACCGTTCAATCTTCCATTGAAGCTTCAGGACGAATCCAAGGAGGACTTCGAGAAACGGTCCATGGATGCGATCATGCTTAGCATAGCCAGGATGCTTCCAAAAGAGTACAGAGGGATTTACGCCTGAAGAAAGGGATTTTGTGATTTATGAAAAAAAAGAACAGGGAGATCATTGAAATACTGGAGAGGACCTATCCGGATGCAAGATGTGAGCTGGACCATGGGACTCCATTCCAGCTTCTTGTCGCTACAGTGCTCTCGGCTCAGACTACTGACAAGAAGGTCAATGAGGTGACCAGCGTACTGTTCCAGAAATACGGGACTCTTCAGGATTTTCTTGGGATAACCCAGGAGGAGCTTGAGGATCATATCAGGGTGATCGGTCTGTACAAGAGCAAGGCCAAGAATCTCATGGGGCTTTTCAGGATGCTTGATGATGAGTTTGGCGGCAATGTACCAAAGACAATGGAGGAACTGACAAGGCTTCCCGGAGTAGGAAGAAAGACTGCGAATGTCGTCATGTCAAACTGCTTTGACATACCTGCAATAGCCGTGGACACCCATGTGTTCAGGGTATCGAACAGGCTCGGCCTGGCAAAGGAAAAGACTCCTGAAAAGACAGAAGAAGCGCTTATGAAGAGCCTGGACAAGAAGGTCTGGACCAAGGCACATCACATGCTTATCTTCCATGGAAGAAGGCTGTGCCATGCGAGGAAACCTCAGTGCAGCGAGTGTCCTCTAAGGCTTCACTGCGACTACTACAAGGAGAATGGAGGCATTTCTGCTTCTTAGCAAGAAAAATGAGCGAGAACGCAAAGAGAAAGATCAAAAATTCACTCCTTGTTCTTATATCCTCCGCATTCCTTGCCCTTGGCATAAGGAAGGCGGTGGATGTTTATCTTGCAGTTTTTCCTGTGATGCAGAGCGAGAGCCTGGATGTCATAATGCTTACGCTTTCTGTGGTATCCGCCCTGTGCATACTAACCTACGCAATATCAATGAGGAAAAAATACTCACTGGTGCTTGCCACTGTTCTGTTCGGTGGAGGAATCCTTGAGTATGGCAACAACCTTTTTATAATAAACAGGGAGATTAATGTCAATTTCAAAGGCCTTTTTCTGGTGCTTATACTGTTTTCAATGTTCATGCTGGTTATGGAGAATACCGACAGGACACTTAAGAGCTGGGAATTCGTTGTACTTTTTGCAATAGGCATGGTAATACTGTTCCTGAATACTCTTGCTGTCAGCATGGGAATCATCCAGGAAATATACTATTCATCGGCTGCCGCTCCATATATCGAAGCTTTCATACTGGCAACTATACCGATCTTCGGCTTCATGTACTACAACACCAAGGAGACTAAGCAAAACCTCTTCAACTCCCTGTTTGTGGTGGGTGCCATATTCTATAGCCTGTCCCAGGTATACTACAGCCTGTTCTACTACAGGATATATGCACCGTATTACCTGACAGCCCAGGTCTTCGAGACCTTCTCCTTTTCACTTCCCATACTCTCTACCCTGGTGACGCTTATGGCGAGCATAGCGGAGAATGACAGGGTCATCAACAAGTCAGATATACTTAAAAAGAACCTGTTCATGTTCTTCAAGTCTGCGGAATACAACGACCTTATTTCGGTATTCGTGAACGACAGGTTTGAGATCGTATATTCAAACCCGAAATACAGGTCGTATTTCGGCAATTCCGGCAAGGAGCTGCAGGCAGAGCTGAGAGATTATCTGATTGAGAAGGCCAGGCGGATAAAGGAAAGGAAGAACTACTCGTCAAGCATTCAGATTGACCTGGAGGGAAAACAGCACATACTCGAGCTTGACGTCGTGTACATACCATCAGAGGATGAGAATGTATTCTGCATAAACGCCAAGGACGTCACTTCCTTCAGGGTGATGCAGGAATCTCTTGCGAAATCTGAGAACAAGTACAGGTCGTTCTTCAACCTGATCCCCGATTTCATATTCGTCTATGACATTGAGAACGGAAAGATCCTTGAGGCCAACGATGCCATATATACAGAGTTTGATGAGGTCAAGAGAAGGAACCTTGGTGATGACATCACCAGAAAGCTTTTTGAGACACAGGGCAACTTCAGCCTTGAAAAGCTTGCTAAGACCATATATGCCGACGACATCATCAAGCTGGACACATATAAGATCTACGGCGAAAACGGAAAGATCACATATGTGGAGCCTAATTTCAGGCTTATCAAGGTAGATGGAAAGGCCAAGCAGATCCTTGTATTCCTAAGGAATATCACCAATGCCAAGAAGCTTGATGAGCTTAGGATCGAGAACGAGGACAACCTCAGAAGGCTTTATCAGGCACAGGAGCATGAGAAGGTCAAGAATGAGTTCTTCGCCAATATTTCCCATGAGCTGAGGACACCGATCAACGTAATCTTCTCTGCCCTTGAGGTCATGGACCTCCACAGGAACAACGAGGAGAAGCTTGATGAGTATAAGTCTATAATCAGGCAGAATTCCTACAGGCTCCTGAAGCTTGTCAACAACATCCTTGACTCTACCAAGTTCGATGCGAAGTTCTATAATATAAGGCTCGTTAACATGGATATTGTAAGACTTGTTGAGGATACGGTCACGTCGGTCGTTCCGTACGCTTCAAACAGGGGCATTGAGCTGATATTTGACACTGAATTTGAAGAGAAGTACATTGCCCTCGACAAGGACAGCCTTGAAAGGGTCGTGCTTAACCTTCTGTCCAATGCGATCAAGTTCACTCCACAGGGTGGAGAGATCAAGGTAATGCTGTCAGAGCAGGATGATGAAGTAAAGATCAGCGTAAGTGATACCGGAATTGGAATACCGTCAGACAAACTGAAGGATATCTTCGACAGGTTCATACAGGTAAACAAGTCGACAACAAGGGACCATGAAGGAACAGGAATAGGGCTTTCAATCGTTGACAAGCTTGTTGACATCATGGGAGGACGCTGCGAGGTAAGCAGCGAGCTTGAAAAGGGATCTGATTTTTCAGTGATTCTTCCTGATATCCAGGCCGATGATGACGGCGAGGGACCGGAAAACTATGAGATAAGCAGCGAGAGGGTAGCAATCGAGCTATCAGATATTTGATTTTGGAGGACAGCATATGGTCAGGCAAATCACCGGAAAATACGGAATAACCATCGGGAGGGTCTTATTGCTCCTCTCTGTAATTGCATCAGCCAGCCTGTATTTTCTTTTCAACAGACCCACGGCAAACATCCTGGACCTGTCGACAGGATTGGACAGGATGCTGCCTTTCGTGCCTTCCTTCATAATCTTCTACGACATATGGTATCCTTTCATAATCATCGGAGGCATGATCCTGTTTTTCCTTGATGGAAATACGTTCAAAAGGGCTGCCCTTGCACTGGACATCGGCTATTTGTCATCATACATTACCTTCTATTTCTTCCAGTCGACAGTCGTAAGGCCTGATGTATCAGGCGAAGGGATTTTCCTTTACCTTGTCAGGTTCACCTACGGATTCGACAAGCCCTACAACTGTTTTCCCTCGATCCATGTGCTTGTTACATTCGTGGTATGTGCTGCGATCCTGAGAAGCCAGGTCTATTCGAAAAGCTGGAAAGTCTTTTCAATAATCATTTCGGTGCTTATAATAGTATCTACGGTGCTTATAAGGCAGCATGTCGTGCTCGACATACTCGGAGGCATAATATATGGTGCTGCAGCAATTAAAGCTTCCAACTGGATTTTTGACAGAATACCCAATTTACAGGAGATGAAGTTATGAAGATGAAGATAGGCGTGCTTATGGGAGGGATATCAAGCGAAAGGGAGATATCGCTCAGGTCCGGCAGAGAGATGCTTGCAAATATTGATACTGAAAGGTTTGAACCTGTGGAGGTCGTCCTTGATTCAAGGGATGACATATTCGAGAAGGCAAAGGGACTTGATTTTGCACTCCTTGCTCTGCACGGGAAGTACGGTGAAGACGGAACAGTACAGGCAGTACTTGAGGCGCTTGGAGTCCCATATTCAGGCTGCGGAGTCCTGGCAAGCTCCATGTGCATGGACAAGGATATTGCGAAGACAGTCCTGAGGCAGAAGGGAATAAGGACAGCTGACTGGATAATTGCAAGGTCAGTTGAAGAGTTCACCAGGGAATCAATGGCAGAGCTTGGTGCCAGGGTAGTTGTTAAGCCTAACAGCGGAGGCTCATCCGTCGCCACATTCATATGTGACGGCTATGAAGAAGCCAGGAAAGGCCTGGAGGAAGCACTTAAGTACGATACTGAAGTCATGATAGAAAAGTTCCTAAAGGGTGACGAAATAACGGTACCCGTACTAGACGGAGAAGTCCTTCCTACACTAATGATCAAGCCTCAGAAGGGCGGCTTCTTTGACTTCACCTCGAAGTACGAGGAAGGCGGAGCCATAGAAGAGATAATCGAGCTTCCGGAAGAGCTGAAGAATGAAGTCAACTCACTTGCCAAAGGCTCCTATGAAGCACTGAAGTGCTCGGTATATGCCAGGGTAGACTTCATCCTTAACGATGGAAAGCCATACCTTCTCGAGCTCAACACTCTTCCGGGAATGACAAAGACGTCACTGTTCCCTAAGAGCGCAAAGGGCATCGGCCTTAGCTACAAGGACCTGATAACAAGGATAATAGATATCTCACTGAAGGTCAGGGGATAGTTGAATAAGAAAATCGGACGCAGGACAGTCATAAGGACTTACTGCGTCCGATTATTTTTTGACATTTGTGCTAATTTTATTTTCGATATTAGCTTAGATGTCAAGACTCCATAATTATTGCATATACTGACTTGACGCTGTTCATTACATCAGACCATCCGATTTCAGATGCATATGCATATTTTGACTGATATTGGCTCCACAGTCTTTTGAGCACATCCGATTCGTTTATCATTTCAATATAAACCTTACCGTATTCGAGTAGAGTCCCCAAACTTCCTCTATGTGATGAAGTTGCTTCGAAAGCTTTTTTTAGCATCTCTTCATTTAGAACGGTACCATGCGATGAGAATAAGGCGTGGATGTCATAATAATCCCTCATTCTAGTTGTAGTAGTGCCCCTTGAAAGGATAGTCTCCATTTTCTCGGCAAAAACTGTCTCCAGATTGTATGCAAGAATCTTAATCTTGCGGTTTTCAAGAAGCAGTTTGAAGTCATATTCTATTGCATCTGGTGTCAGAATATCACCTGTTGAAATATCGAGTTTCATAGTTTGATGAGTCTTGTCGAACGAAGCATCAATTGAAACTCGAATTCCTGGATATTCAGCTTCTTCCCGTATAGGTTCTAATTTTACAAGAGCCATTATCACGCCATCTTCAATCGGGATCTCAATTATCTCTTTGAGGACTCTTGATAGGTTCTCTTCAGATAGTACGAATCCTCTTATGGTTGCATCCATATCCATGGTCGATCTGGATGCTATTCCGACGACTGAAGCTATAAGCATGCCACCTTTCAAAATGATATGGTTCCTGTAGTCAGAAAGGGATATTCTTTCCAACAACCTTTCAAGCATATAGTTACGTAAGAGTATTTCAGCCTGTACTGTGTTTTTTTCTGACAGATTACGAATTAGTGCTTTAAGTTGTGTTGAAGTTTTCAAAGAATCACCTCCAGATAAGGTCGAAGTGCATTTTCTACACGCAAAAGCTCAGCATATTTAATCAGTTTGTTCAGGTCCTTATCTTTCCTTCGAAGATAATTTCTGATTGCTTCACTCACAATGGCAGGATCCTGATTGTTCCTGTCCCTCATAATGTCGCATACTGTCCGTTCTAAATCATAAGTTCTAACTTTGTTTCCAAATACTGTTTCTTTTATGCATACACCTAGTTCAAACAGTTCTTTCTTTACAGTATGTACAATCAAGCCGTCATTTTTCAGTTTTGTAGGGTTGTATCCATTAGGAACGGTAACCACATAATTGATAGGATCTCGGTCAGTCAATCCATGAAGAAAAAGTGCTGTTTCATGAGAAAATACTATCTTAGCTTTTCTCAGCTGAAGGATCTTCATTCTGTCCTCCCAAAGCTCAGGAGTAATATAGACACCATGTGCAACACGTTCCAGTTCGCCTGTTGAAACAAGGTGCCTCAGATATTCTCTGTGGATGCCATTTCCTTCGACCTCTTTGGTTGTGATGATTCCTTCGTTATTTTTGATAAATTCTCTTAGTTCTTTTGTTCCAGTCATGATTAACCTCATTTCTTGACAATTATACTAATATTATATTTTATATTAGTATAATTGTCAAAAAGGTTAATTTTGTTTTCACTTCTGATTTTATTAAGTTCAACAGTCAAGTTCATTATGTGTGGTACAACAAATTATATTCAAACCTTCTATTATGGATATGACCAAAGCTGAGTTTGTATTCGGGCATTAATTGCAGCAAAAATTAAAAGCCCTTGGGATTCCACTAATTCGCAGAATCCAAGGGCAAATGCTGGTATTAATAATTTTAACAAGGATAAATGGCAAGTTTGGACTGATAAGTCAACGGGAGGTAAATTCTCAGGCCTTCTCCATTGCGTACTTCACAACAAGGTCGAATGTTGCCATTAGAGAATCCAGGTGGGTTCGTTCATATCCGTGGGAAGCGAAGACTCCGGGACCGATTAGGCCTGTGCGGAGGTCGTGTCCTGCGCTAAGAGCGGCTGAGGCGTCTGAACCGTAGGAAGGGTATATGTCTACCGCATATGGTATTGACTCCCTTTCGCATATGGATACAAGCCGCTTCCTGAGGGTATAGTCGTATGGTCCTGTGCTGTCCTTGGCACAGATGTTTACCTTGAATTCGCTTGAATTCTGGTTGTTGCCCGGAGCTCCCATGTCAACTGCAATGAATTCAGTGATCTCTTCAGGTATTCCGGCGCTGGCTCCATGGCCCACTTCCTCGTAGTTCGATATGAAGAAGTAGATTGAGCGCAGAGGCTCCATGTCCTTAAGCTTCTTTGCAGCTGCAAGGAGTACTGCTGCACTTGCCTTGTCATCAAGGTATCTGGATTTGACGAAGCCGTTATCAAGGATCATGAGCTTCGGATCCATGAAGACGAAGTCTCCAACACCGATTCCGAGCTTAGCCACATCATCCTTGGATGAAACCCTTTCGTCCAGGACGATCTCCATATTGGCCTGTACCCTTTCAAGGGTCCTCGCATCGTTGCTGTCTATATGCACTGAGGGCTTTGTGGTCTGCACTGTTCCTGAAATGAGTTTTCCGTCAGTGTTCAATACCTTGCAGTTTTCTGACTCAAGTGTATTGAACATGTAGCCACCTATAAGGGTGAACTCAAGGGTTCCCTTGTCCCTGATGCTTTTTACCATACCTCCGAGGGTATCGGTATGCGCTGAATAAAGAAGTCCTTCAGGGCTTTTGCCATCAATCTTTGCAATCACAGCTCCCTTATTTGTAGTCCTTGTGGATATGCCGGCAATAGACAGTTCTTCCCTTACATAATCCATTACCTTCTCATGGTAACCGGTTGGGCTGTCCTTTAAAATCAATTCTTTAAGTATCCTCAGTATTTCTTTTCCTTCATCCATAGGGTTCCTCCAATTGGCAAAATTGAGTCTTTCCCATAATTATATAACAAAATCACCATGATTTCACATGCAGGATGAAAGATCGGCAAAGCATTCAGGGTGAATGGAAATAAATTCCGGATGGTATGGGAATCATGATGTTGACAAAAGCAAATCTTAAAGTTAGATTAATTTGTAATCATAATGTTATGCATGGGTATAATGCCTTTGTTATAATTGGTTTGATAAATTGAACTAACTTCCAATATATTTTGAGGAGGGCAGTGGATCCTGTTATGAACGGGTCCTGTGCGATATGAAAAAAAAGACAGCGATGCTACTTATCCTGATACTGGCTGTTGTCGGTGTCGGTGGATATGCATACTACTCAAGCGTCCAGAGGGAAAAGGCGAGGATTGAACTTGAAGCTAAACAGGCTCTGGTTGCGGAATGGGCGAACAAGGTTTATCCTGGAGTTGTCATTGACGGGATCGATTTTTCCGGACTGACCCTCGAGGAAGCAAAGACAAAGTTCGAGAGTGAGATTCTTGATGTCATCGAAGGCAAGACTGTTAAGGTCGATGTCCTCGAAAAAGAATACTCCTTCACATACGACAAGCTTAATATCGAGATAGATGAAGAGAGCATATTGGATGAAGCCATGGGTTTCGGGAAGGACCTTGAGTTCGAAGAACAGGTTGCATATCTGAAAGCGCCCGGCGGAACTGAAATCAAGGTTGAATTCGGCCATGATGCAGCATACGTGGATGAGTTCGTGAACCAGATAATCACCGAGAACACCCAGGAAGCTAAGGATGCCACACTTTCCAGAAAAGATGGTGCATTTATAGTTACCGCATCACAGAACGGACAGGCCATAGATGCTGAAAAGCTGAAGGCGGATGTAATAGCAGCAATTGAGCCAGGTCTTGCAGATCCAGCTGAGATAGTTGCAGTGGTTACTGTAACTGAGCCAAAAGTAAAGGCTGAAACTCTAAAGAAGATCAACGGGGTGCTCGCATCCTATACCACAGATTATTCGTCATCAATTGCGAACAGGAAGTTCAATGTAGCCCTGGCTGCAAAGAAGATTTCCGGCACTCTTCTTATGCCAGGCGAAGTGATAAGCTACAACAAGGCCATAGGGTCTATATCTGTTGCAACAGGCTTCAAGGAAGCTGGAATCTTCGTTGGCAACAAGGTTGAGTCAGGAATCGGCGGCGGAGTATGCCAGATCTCAAGCACGCTTTATCAGGCCGGAGTAAGGGCTGGTCTTGGTGTTGTCGAGAGAAGGAACCACAGCATGAAGGTATCATACCTGCCTGTTGGATTTGATGCTACGGTTTATGCGCCTTATACTGACCTGAAGCTTCAGAACAACTACAATTCCCCTATTTATATCACAGCCTACGGAGACGGGAAGAAGGCTAATGTCACAGTTTACGGAAACGTAGATGAAATGGGCGGAAAGTCATACAACTTCGTAACCGATGTATACTCGGTACTTAACCCTAAGACAGAATACATCGACGACCCAACTCTTGAAGTTGGCACGAACGTTGTAGAGCAGAATGCCGTTACAGGCTACAAGGTCAAGGTATATCTTCAGACTATTATAGGCGGCAAGGTAGTATCGACTGACATGATTTCAAGTGACTCCTACAAGGTTGTCAACAAGATAGTAAGAAGGGGAACGAAGCCAGCCCCGGTGGTGACACCAGTTGAGACTCCGGAGGAGCCACAGCCGACTGAGGCACCAGTTACCCCATAAGCACAGACAACATAGAATATCTAAAAACCAGACCACCGGGGAGCAATTTGAATCTGCTTACCGGTGGTCTGTTCAAAATTTCAGGGATCAATTATTTATAGAGGAGTTGGACATGCTTTGGAAGTGCTTGAGAGGATAGAGAAGAACATTGAGAAGGTAATACTCGGAAAAGACAGGGAGATAAGGAACATCCTTAAGGGAATGCTTGCCGGAGGCCATATCCTCATTGAGGACATTCCGGGAATAGGAAAGACCACTCTGGTCAAGGCCCTTGCAAGAAGCATTGACCTTAGCTATTCAAGGATCCAGTTCACCCCGGATCTTTTGCCATCTGATATTACAGGAGTATCAATTTATAACCAGAAGACCATGAACTTTGAATACAGGAAGGGACCGATATTTGCCAATGTTGTTCTGGCTGATGAGATCAACAGGACTTCGCCTAAGACGCAGTCAGCACTTCTTGAGGTCATGGAGGAAAACCAGGTTTCAGAGGGAAATTCCACATACGCTCTGGAGAAGCCTTTCTTTGTAATGGCTACACAGAACCCGATAGAGTACGAGGGTACCTTCAACCTGCCGGAAGCGCAGCTGGACAGGTTCATGATCAGGATAAGGATCGGGTATCCAAGCCATGACGATGAAATCAGGATCCTCATGAACTTCAGGGAGGAGAACCCCCTGGAGGCCCTTCTGCCTGTAGCCACAAAGGAAGACATACTTATACTTCAGGAGAATACGAGGCGTGTAAGGGTCAGTGATGAGATATATGACTACATCGTAAGGATAACGTCGGAAACAAGGACAAACAGGCTGTTTACGCTAGGTGCGAGCCCAAGGGCTTCGCTTGCCCTTATGAAGATAGGACAGGCATCGGCACTTATATCAGGCAGGGATTATGTCATACCGGAGGATATCAAGGAGAACGCATCGATGGTCCTCTCCCACAGGGTGCAGACCTCCGCATATGCAAGGAGCCAGGGCACAGGGAGCCTGGAGGCTATAAAGCTTGCCCTTGCAATGGTCGATCCTCCAAAGATAGGCAGGTAGAGAGATGAAGGTCGACATCAAGTTCATCATAGCCCTCGCAGCGGTTTATTTGCTTTATGTCATTCAGGGCGGCTTCATATTCACATCCCTACTTATCATATTCGCTTCGATGGGAGCAATATCCATCATCATGACCATATCAGCTGCAGCAAGCCTGAAGAGCGAGATGAAGGTGAAGAAGAAGCAGTTCGTAGCAGGAGACAGGGGAGAATTCTATCTTACTATCTCTAATGACAGTTATTTCTTCATGCCATTCTTAAGGGCATTTGCCGGAAGAGAGGAGCTTGATGTCAGGAGTGCAAGCCCAAGGGATGCCACGCAGATTCCGTTCAGATACGATTTCAGGAAGAGAGGCATCTACGAGTTCAAGGACATCACTCTTGAGATAAGGGATGCTTTCAACATAATATCGACAAGGAGAGTCTTCAAAAGAGAAGAGGTAAGGGTATACCCGAAGCTTAAGAGCCTGAATCCCAGAGAGTATGTTCCTGGATTCGGAACACTTGGCAGCTCAAGGACCGCACTTTCGAAGGAAGACCATTATAGCCAGAGGGAGCTTCGCAGATATTCCCCCGGTGACAGCCTGAGGAAGGTCAACTGGAAGGTAAGCGCCAAGTATGGGGAGATATTCGTTAAGATCGGAGAGAGCATGAGGAGCAGGGACCACCTGCTTCTGCTGGACATGTCTGAAAGTGTTTATCAGCTTGACGATGATGGCAGCCACGAGGAGAACCTGGTATCCTACGCATTGTCGGTATCAAAGGACATACTCAGGAGAGGATATGAGCAGACCTTCGTGATCAATGGAAAAGAACGCAAGATATTTGAAATAAACAGCGGGAAGGACTTCGACGCACTCATGGAATACATGGTAGCGGCTGATTCCCACAACAGGAAGGAGCTCGGGACATTCCTGTCTGAAAGGACTGATGACTTCAGGGACAGGGGGAGCGTTCTGGTATTCACTGGTGCACTCTCAAAGTCTGCAGCAATGCAGATAGCAGACCTTAAGTCCGGGAAGAACAGCATTACTGTGTTTACCTACGAGGTCAAGGAAGGTGCCGGAATCGAAAATGCCGATATTGGTACAGTAATCATAGGGGAGGAAGGATAGATGGATTTCTTCAAGAGCAGGATCCTGCAGAACCTCCTCATATTCCTCAACATGACAGTGTTCGCAGCTGTTGTGGTGAGAGCCTACCATATCAGGGAACTCAGTGTTGCCCTGGTTGTAATAATGGCATTTCTTCCTGTTGCAATGACTGCATTCTTATCTGTGGCCATCAGGGAGAAATATCAGAGGGCAAGGTGGGCTGCAATCGCTGTGATCCTCATCGTCATAAACTTTGCGATGTGGAGGTATACAGGCGAGAGCACAATAGGAGATTCTCTTGCAGACGTAAATCATGCGCTTACTTTCGGGCAGGAGGTCACTGTCGAGATGTTCATGCCTCTTCTGAGAATGCTCATCATGGGCGGAAGTCTTCTGCTTGCTGTTACTGTCACGATATTTCCTTACAATATAATAATTGTCGACACTGGATTGATATTCTTCTTGTGGGCGGTTGATTACTACAACCAGGCTGCAGATTACGTTAAGATGTTCGTACCTGTATGGGTGCTGTCCATCCTGCTATACAGGGGCACTTTCCTCGATGAGACTGCTAAAAGCGTCAAGGTCAACAAGAAGGCAAGGCTGTTCCAGATCCTCTCCATATCACTTGCTGTGGCTATCGGAATGTCGTTTGTGGACCTTGACAGGAAGGGTCTCTATACCGACAGGCTCTGGACCTACTTCAACAATATGCTGGTACCAACCCTGTACATCAACGGGGAAGAAATTGAAAGCCCTTTCACAATAGCCTCATCGGGATACAATGATTCCGATACCAAGCTTGGCGGAAATGTTTCGATAAACGACAGTGAAGCCCTGAGGGCCAAAGGTGACAATCCTGTATACCTGAGAGGCTCTGTCAAATCAAGATATACAGGCTCCTCCTGGCTGGTGGATGAGATGGGCTATACCGCAGGAGGAAGAGTTGAGGACTACAGGCTTAGTGTCCTTAACTCCATCACATCTTATTATGCTGAGGCGGTAAAGACAGTTGAAGTCTATCCTTTGTCGGATATGACCTCGACCCTGTTCAATACGCTTAACACCAGGGAGCTGTATTTCAACAACAGCATTCAGAGGGTTTTCTACAACGGAGACTTCCAGATATTTACAGCAAACAGGGAGAGCTCTGAAAGCTACACCGTCGAATACTACTATGAGCCGGTCATCAGGCAGGAACTTATGTCGAAGGATTTCGGACCGTCAGTAAGAAGCAGGAACCTGAGGTATCTTGAGCTCCCATCCCACCAATATTCAACTGATGAACAGTTTATAGTTCGACGCCTTGCTATCGATGTTGCTGGAACCGCTGCAACGAACTATGAGAAAGCTCTTGCTCTGACCAATTACCTTAAGACCACCTACAAATATACGCTTACCCCGGGAACCTACAATCCTGGCTCTGACTTTGTAAGGGAGTTCCTGTCCAGTGAGTCCGGAGGATATTGCGTGCATTTTGCCTCTGCACTGGCTATAATGCTCAGGATAAACGGAGTTCCCGCAAGATATGTGGAAGGCTTCAAGATAAGCGGTGAGAAGGCATCCGATGGTTCCTACGTCATACGGAACAGTGATGCCCACGCATGGACTGAGGTGCTCATTGACGAGGACAGGGACCTGTGGATGACCTTTGACGCAACAGGGACAGCCAGGGAGATGGAACAAATCGATGAACCTGGTGAAGGACCAGTGGATCCTGCAAACCCCGGAGAAGAAAACCCGGGTGAGGGTACAGTTACACCTACGTCTCCTGGAGGAAGACCTGCAGAAGACCCTGAGGATGATATACCCGGGCCGATACCGGTCAGAGAAACCTTCGGAAGTATCTTTTCAAGGATTGCATCATATGCGGCTGCTGCTTTTGCTGTTGTCATAGCTCTGATGGCCCTACGAAAGATGATGATCGTTGAGATTGCCATGAGGTCCAAATCACTAAGAAAATACTTCATCCTCATAAGTGGAGTATTGGAAGAGGCCTACGAGGTCAGGAAAAAGGGCGAGACAGACATGGAATTCGCCATGAGGCTTCATGACACTGCACTTAGGGAGAGATATATCGCTCTCGTCAAGGAGGCCTATAAGGAAACCTACGGTGGAGAAGAAGTCGACTATCCTGAAAGACGTGAACTATACCGCGACATCTCAAGAAGGGCAATGAGGCTGAGAGGACTGCCCAAACACATAATAAGCAGATATCTCATTTAGATTGCCATATGTAACTGAACCGGAACTGCTATAAAGCCCGAAAATTCGCTTGGCGCAATTTTCGGGCTTTCCTGAGTTTAAAGATATAATTGTCGATGACTTGGTGCAGATAAGAAAAGTCATGAAAGGCAGCCAACACATTTTTTTCTTCATGTATGCCAGTCTTTTCAGGTGCGAAAGATGCAGAGTTTATGGATAGGCTATCAAAGCCGCACTATTTCTCCTAAGGAACAGCGATATCCTTCCATAAGGTGACATCACATTGGTCGAACCTCTTGTCTCCGATAACTACTATAGTCCCGTCTTCCCTGAGGCCAATGGTATGGTACGAGCCTGAAGCTATGGCGACTATGCCTGTCCACTCCGAAACCTCGCACTGCCTGTAGGTATTGTCGCCGCAGGCGACAACAGTGCCGTCCCTTCTGAGGCCAACTAGATAATATCGTCCGCCGGACACGGCTTTGATATCAGTCCATCCCCTGACTTCCTGCAGGAACTCTGCTTGCTCGCCATGATACACTACCGTACCATCAGTGTTGAGTATTATCGCGCCTGAACTGAAGACTATATCGGCGATCACCCTGATTGCAGGATCGTCAGGCCTGTAATACTCCTCTACGCCGGCTCCTGAGCCAATGTAGGTTCCATTCCTGCGAATGCCTCCAGCCGTGTAGGCGTTGCCAAAAATGGACTCTATATCGCTCCACGATGTGCATTCATTCACGGAATACATATTACTGCCGGCAAAAACTACAGACCCATCGGTTCTTAGACCGATAGAAAAATTGAAGCCTGTTGCGATCTCTCTGATGTCAGTCCACCGAGACACCTCGCACTGGCCGTATGCATTGTTTCCTGCAGCTATAACTGTCCCGTCATTTTTCAGACCCAAAATATGGTTGTCGTCCGAGCTGACTGATACGATATGTCTCCATGATGAGACATCCTCCTGGCTGTAGTTCCTGTAGCCTGCCACAAGCACTTTTCCATCAGAAGTCACCGCCGCAGTATGGTAAGAATCGCCTGATATTGTGGTTCTCTCTGCACTAAGGGGCTTTGAACATCCTGCAAGAAGCAGCATGAAGACAGAAAAGATGAATATATAGCTTTTCATGATCAGGGCACAGACCTCCGGATTTAGCGGAATGCAGCGCCATTCACCTCCGGTTCCTGATTTGTTAATAGAATCCTCAATAGCAGATGTTTTTACAGAACATTTAAATCATGACTTTAAAGGAAGCTTGACTGTAATTGTATAAGGGTACATCTATCTGAGTACAATGTAACAAACTCATTTATCAGCTGTATGAACCTTAAGTAAACTTAACATAAACCCGAACATGTTTATTAAAATGGAGATGTGAGCAGCTATTTAAGCATGCTAAAGTATGGGAACAAGTGCTCATTTTATCTTCATTGGAAGCGATGGCCAAAAAGCTTGCATAATTGTAAATTGCTCTGGGGCAGAAGGGCTTGCAGGGATTGCACATTGTTTTTGAGTAAAAGTCGGGGCAGATGTCGGGGGGATATGTTATAATTTTCCTGAACATTAATAACAAGGGGTGGATTCACCATAAAATACAGGATGATATGCACGGATCTCGACGGGACTCTATTACAGAGCAACCATGAGATTTCGGATAAGGACAAGGAAGCAATCAGAAAGGCGAAGGAGCAGGGAGTGATAATAGTCCTTGCAACGGGCAGGATGCATATGAGCGCAAGGCTCTTTGCGGAGCAGCTGGACATATGGGACCCTATAATCTCCTCAAACGGATCCTTTGTCACAGAAAGGGAAGGAGACAAGGTATTCTTCGAGTCAAACCTCAGAGAAGAGGACCTCAGGTACATAATAGACACCCTGAAGGAATACGATGTGGAGTCGAACTTCTACAACAGGGGGACCATGTACGTCAATGAAGTCAGGGACTTTGTGAAGAGATACGAGGCTCTGCAGAAGGTCCTGCCGAAGGACAAGAACATAACCATAAGGTACATCAATGAAACATATACATATGAGGACCTCATAAGAGAGGATGGCACAAGGATCCAGAAGGGGATATGTTTTCCTCCGTTGGAGCTCATTGAGCCTATCAAGAAGAGGATGAGGGAGAACAGGAACATAAAGATTGTATCCTCAGGCCCTAACATCGAGTTCACCTCGAAGGATGCAGACAAGGGCCTGGCTGCACTGAGGCTTGCGGAGCATTTCGGGATAAGCCGGGAAGAGATGATATGCATTGGTGACAGCGAGAACGACCTGTCGATGCTGTCAGTGGCAGGGATGCCTGTAGCAATGGGTAATGCCATCGACGAGGTAAAGTCCCTGGCAAGGTTTGTTACCGCAGACAACAACAGCGGAGGAGTAGCAAGGATGATAGGGAAGTTCATTCTGGGGGAGGATGAGGAATGCTGAATGTAGTGCTGTATAACCCTGAAATACCCCAGAATACAGGAAACATAGGGCGGACCTGCGTCCTTACAGATTCGAGGCTGCACATAATCAGGCCTACGGGTTTTGAGATAACCGACAAGAATGTCCGAAGGGCAGGACTTGATTACTGGCCATTCCTCGAGCTTCATATGTACGACAGCTTCGATGAGCTCAGGGAAAAATATCAGGATGCCAGGTTCTTCTTCTCGACTACCAAGGGCTCGGTGCCATATACCGAGGTAGAGTACAGGGATGAGGACTTCATTGTATTTGGAAGGGAATCAAGCGGACTCCCGGACAGCATAAGGGATGGAAACTATGGTACCAACATCAGGGTTCCCATGATAGAAAGCTCTACAAGAAGCCTTAACCTTTCGAACACAGTGGCGATCGTGGTTTATGAGGCAAAAAGGCAGACTGGATTCAAGGGAATGAAATAGAAATCTGAATAAATTCTTAATTTTTGCAGGCCGGCCATTTACCGTCCTGCTTTGTTGTATATAATTTGAGTATCAAAGCTTTTGCATGAGCTTAAGCGCAACCGGAGGGTATATGGAAAAGATCAAGATAGTAACAGACAGCACAGCTGACCTAACTAAGGAGCTCATCAAGGAATACGATATTGAAGTAGTTCCTCTTACAGTACACATAGGTGAGGAGTCGTTCAAGGACGGATCCCTGACTCTTGATGAATTTTTTGACAGGATGAAGAAGTCCTCTTCGTTTCCTACAACAAGCCAGGTCAATCCTCAGGACTTCCATGATGTCTATGCGAAATACCTCGCTGAAGGTTACAAGATACTGTCCATACATATTTCATCAGCTCTTTCAGGTACCGGCCAGTCAGCGCAGATTGCAAAGGACATGCTGGAAACAGAAGACATAGTTATCATAGACACCATGAACGTTTCTGCCGGAATAATGATTTCAGTTATTGAGGCAGGAAAGATGGTAAAGGCCGGAAAGAGCCTTCAGGAAATAGAGGCCGAGGTAAGGAGCCATAAAGACAGGATCAAGCTTCTTGCGGCATTCGACACTCTTGAGAACCTTGTAAGGGGCGGCAGGCTTTCGAAAGCGGCAGGCGCCGTAGGCGGAATACTGGGGATAAAGCCTATACTTAACATCAAGGACGGCAGACTTGAGATGAAGGATAAGGTAAGGGGTACAAAGAAGGCACTCAAAGCGCTGACTGAATTTGCAGAGAGTGCAAACGTGAAGCCAGGTACGGAGGTCGTGCTCATACATGCCAAGGCAGATGACATGGTAAACCCCATTAAGGCAATCTTTGATTCTAAGGGAGTCAAATGCAGGATCGTTCCAGTAGGAACGGTAATTGCCACCCACGGCGGACCAGGTTTCGCCGGAGTATTCTACCTGGAAGCATAGCAGAGTGATCGGCACTGAAAGGTGCCGATTTTTATGTCGTAAAATTAAATTTGATAAAATCTATTTTCAAGATTGGCAAAAGGTTGTATAATAGGGTTAGATTTGGGTTCAAAATACTCATGATAAAAACTGGAGGTAAACATGGCGCATATTTACGATACGATCATTCTTGGCGGAGGTCCTGCAGGGCTTTCTGCTGCACTTTACGCAGGCAGGGGAAAGCTTGACACACTTCTTATTGAGAAGGGCTCATACGGCGGACAGGTTGCGACAACCTATGAAGTCGACAACTATCCTGGAGCAGACATCGGCATTACAGGTCCGGAGCTTTCTGACAAGATGAGGAAGCAGGCTGAGGCATTCGGCACGAAATTCATGAAGACCGAGGTCCTTTCAGTTGACCTTACCGGCAAGATAAAGAAGGTAGTGACAAAGACCGGTGAAATCGAGGGAAAGACTGTTATAATTGCTACTGGAGCTACACCAAGGACTATCGGGTTCAAGGGTGAGGATGAACTGAGGGGAAGAGGAGTATCCTATTGTGCTACCTGTGACGCTGATTTCTTCACAGACCTTGAGATTGCTGTAATCGGCGGAGGAGACTCTGCAATACAGGAGGCTCTATACCTCACTAAATTCGGAAGCAAGGTAACTATAATACACAGAAGGCAGGGCTTCAGGGCCGCTCAGTATCTTGTGGATAAGGCGAAGGCCAGCGACAAGATTGAATTCCTTCTGGATACAGTAGTCGAGGAAGCCTATGAGGCTGGAGGAGTACTTTCAGGACTGAAGGTCAAGAACGTCCTAACAGGAGAGGTTTCAGACTTCAAGGTCGACGGTGTCTTCGTGTTTGTTGGATATGAGCCTATATCTGCACTGTTCAAGGGACAGGTCGACATGAACACATTTGGTGAGATAAGGACTGATGTATACATGAGGACTAACCTTCCTGGAGTTTTCGCCGCAGGCGACATCAGGGAGACAACCATAAGGCAGGTAATAACAGCTGCGGCTGATGGAGCCGTGGCAGCAGTATCCTGCGAGAAATACCTGGAGGAAGAATAAATGATTGAACTTAAGACAGACAGCTACTCTGAGGTTTTGAAGGAATCTGAAGTACCTGTTTTCGTGGACTTCTTTGGAGAGAGCTGTGCCATATGCATGGAGCTCCTTCCCGGAGTGCATGAGATGGAAAAGGAATTCGAGGGAAAGGTCACCTTCGCTTCAGTGGATACCGGAGTGGAGAGGAAGTTTGCCATGAAGGAAAGGGTAATGGGACTGCCAACTATGGCAATCTATGTCAATGGCGAGAAGAAGGCGGTAGCAGGACCAAAGGACATCAAATCCATTGATGATGTCAGGGAGTTCATAAACGGCTATCTTGAAAAATAAAGAGAGCATCATAAGAGTCTTAAACCTTCGTAAAGGTAAAAATTAGGTGAGCATGAGGAATTCCACAGTATGCAGGTTCCTCATGCTTTCTTTTTTCACCCCCCGTATTCATATGGAATTCCAATTGTGTCATAATGTATTCGGAAAGTATTATAAGATATACGAATAAATACTATTTGTATGGTGCACTTTTTTTGGAGGAAAAAATGAAGATAGGAAAACTTATGTCGGCAATTCTTGCAATAGCAATAGCCACATTATCATATGCCTGCAGCACAGATGAACCGATCGCTCCATCTGAACCTGGTGGGACTTCCAGGGTCAGGATAGGGATGTCAGTTGATGAATGGGAGCTCTCGGATAAGATCCTCGAAGATGCTGTACTTGAAGGACTGGACAGGATCCTGGCTGATTATGAGGTGAAGACCCAGGTCATGGTATCAAAGGCATCAGACCAGTACGAGAATAACCTTGATGCACTTGCCAAGGAGAATGACCTGGTGATCAGTGCAGGTCTTAAGATGGCTCCTCTTGCAGCACGCATGTCAGCGAAATATCCTGACAGGAAGTTCGTCATCATAGACGGCAAAGTAGAATCTCCAAATGTCAGGTCAGTGGAGTTCAGGGAGAATGAAGGCGCTTATCTTATGGGGGTCATCGCAGGCAGCATGACCAAGTCCGGAAAGGTTGGCTTCATAGGCGGCATGGAGCTACCTGTAACAAAAAGATACCAGGCTGGATTCATAGCCGGTGTAATGTCAGTGAACCAGGAGGCCGGCAATCTCATGATAGAGGGAACAATGATCAAGTATTCCGGCTCATATACTGATTCTTCAAAGGTGCGGTCGCTTGCAGGAGACCTTTACAGCCAGGGGGCGGACATCGTGATGCATGCGGCAGGCATGTCAGGAGAAGGGCTTTATGAGGCAGCAGAGGATATGGGAATGCTGGCATTGGGCTCGGAAAGGGATGAGGCTCTGGCATATCCGGAAAAGGCTCCGGTTATACTTGCTTCCGTGGTGAAGGATGCAGGAATGTATGCTTATGATGCGGTGAAGGATGTATTGGAAGGAAGCTTCACACAAGGCCTGGTTTCATCCGGAATCAAAGAGGGCGGCATAAGGATTTCTGATACTCTTCACCCTGAACTTGAAGCTAACGAAGAGCTTCTTGAGCTAGTACACTCGGTCGCAGGAGATATTGCCAGCGAGACGATTATCGTACCTGAAGACCCGGAAGAGCTTGAAGCGATTTATCCGGCAAATCCTGAGTGACCATGTACAAATGGCCGTAATGAGGCTTTCCTTGGTGAAAACCCTGAAGGGTTCAAAATAACAACGTGGAGGGACAAAAATGTCAAAGGTTTCGGAAACCTATCAGAAGAGAACGGAAGATGAAATGGAGATACTCGGAGCATGGGATGGCAAGGGGATGATCGATCCCGCATCCTTGCCTGAGCCAGTGAGGAGACATCTCCGTCTTTGCGGATATGAGGGGAGGAGCCTGCCTGTATCCGGAAGGGTTGTCTGGAAGGAGAGTAGTATCCGTTTCGGCCCGGATAAGCCATGGACAGGTCTTGTGACGCAGCAGTTCAATTCCTGTGTATCTCCTTTCAGGGCTGCGTATATGAAGACGAGGATGTTCGGTATTCTTCCCTTTGAAGGACTGGACCTTTGCATAGGAGGTACCGGGAGCATGCTTGGAAAGCTTGCAGGAGCAATAAATGTACTTGATGTGACGGGACCGGAAATGGACACATCAGGGCTTGTCACTTTACTTGCTGAAGCCACAATGATACCGGGAATGCTGCTCATGCCTTACATTTCCTGGGGCAAAGCCGAAGGCAATATGGTGAATGCGTCGATGACGCTCAAGGGAATAACCGTTGGAGGAAGGTTCATTTTCGGTGAGGATGGGTTATTCCGGAGCTTCGAGAGCGAAGACAGATATTATGCGAATCCGAAGGGTGGAAATGAGCTTAGGCCATGGAAGGTTGAGTGCGAGAGGTATGGTGAGGTCGGCGGGATAAAGTTCCAGTCAGTGGTGACGGCTTCATGGCAGCTTCCTGAAGGACGGTATGAGTACTGGCGGGGGACCATTGAAAGGGTGGAATCCGGTTCAGGAGGAGTAATATTTTTCTGAATCTTGCTGTATGAGCCAATATTAAAACAAAGTATACAGAAATATCCTCACCAGTCTATAAGTTCACACTAAAATCAAAATTGAAGAGATGATTTGGTGTATTTCACCGAGACTGGAGGGTTTTTTATGAAGGTAGGACTTATTGGTGCCACGGGAATGATAGGGTCAAGGATACTTGATGAGCTTGCAGCCAGGGAGCATGTGGTTGCGGCAATAGCCAGGAATCCTTCGAAGGTGCCGGGATACACGACAGTCATAGCCTGCTTCGGAGACATTTTCAAGCCTGATACCATACTTAGCCACATTATGGGTTACGATGTGCTGATAAGCGCTCTTTCGCCTGATTTGAAGGACCTGGGCAGCTTTGTTGAAGCCCAGAAGAACCTTGTATATATCGCCGAGAAGTCTAAAGTAAGGAAGCTTATCGTGCTCGGTGGAGCCGGCAGCCTTAAGAACCATTCAGGTTCAAAGCTTATGGATTCGCCATTGTTTCCTGAATCATGGAAGGGTGTGGCATCAGTACATGAAAAAGCCCTTCAGGTATTTAAGGACCTTAAGGGTCAGTCGTTCAACTGGACAAGCGTAAGCCCCGCAGCCATGATATTGCCAGGCGAGAGAACGGGAAAATACAGGCTCAGCCTTGATGAGACATTAGTTGTAGACGACAACGGCAATTCTTCGATTTCAGCCGAGGATATGGCGGTGCTTGTGGTAGACCTGGTCGAGAATGATGCGTACGCAAATATGAGGCTGGCATCAGGGAACTGAATAGGGTTTGGACAAGCCGGGAAGAAAATCCCGGCTTAAATTTTGCCATGGTATAATAAGTAAAGGAAGTGGCAGGCATGAATGCTTGCCGGAAGGAATGATTATTTTGGGAAACATACTGGTGCTGGCCGAGAAGCCCTCGGTAGGCAAGGACATAGCAAAGGCGCTTGGCGCAACCTCATCAAAGGAAGGATATATCGAAGGGAAGGGTTACGTTGTAACCTGGGCAATGGGTCATCTGGTGACACTTGCGGATCCTGAGGAATATGACAAGAAATTCCAGACCTGGAGGATGGAGGACCTGCCGATTTTACCTGAGAAGATGAAGCTTACTGTCATAGGTCAGTCAGCAAGGCAATACAAGACTGTCAAATTCCTCATGGACAGGAAGGATGTAGACAGCATAGTCATAGCTACGGATGCCGGCAGGGAAGGCGAGCTTGTGGCAAGGTGGATCATCAAGGTTGCTGGAGTAAGGAAGCCCATGAAGAGGCTCTGGATATCTTCTGCAACTGAAAAGGCTATCAGGGAAGGATTCACGAAGCTCAGGGATTCCCGTGAGTATGATAATCTCTACAGGTCAGCTGAAGCCAGGAGCCATGCTGACTGGATAGTCGGGATAAATGCGACAAGAGCCCTTACTGTAAAGCACAATGCACAGCTGTCACTGGGACGAGTCCAGACTCCGACTCTTGCGATAATAAGGAAGCGTGAGGAAGAGATCAATTCCTTCAAGAGCGTCGATTTCTATGAGATAGGAATCGAGGCGAAGGGCGCAGCCTTCTCCATGGAAGGCGGGAGGATATTCGACAGGCTGAAGGCAGAGGCCATAAGGGAAAAGCTGATCAAGGCAACTTTAAAGATAGATGATACAAGTGTTACCGAAAAGAAGACTGAGCCTCCGCTGCCGTACGACCTTACTGAACTCCAGAGAGACTGCAACAGCCTTTACGGCTTCAGTCCGAAGGAGACGCTTAACCTGATGCAGACACTGTATGAGAGGCACAAGGTGCTGACATATCCGAGGACAGATTCAAGGTATCTGACTAAGGACCTCGTAGCTACACTACCCGACAGGATAAGGGCATCTGCGAAGGGTCAGCTTTCAGTAATCGGTCAGGACCTCATCAGGAAGGGTTTTTCTGGAAAGCTCAGATGCGTTGATGACAGCAAGGTCGGCGACCATCATGCGATCATCCCGACAGAGGATGAAGCAAGGACCGGAGCTCTTACTGACAAGGAAAAGAAGGTCTATGACCTGGTGGTGTCAAGGTTCATTGCGGCTCTTTCTGCGCCGTATGTATACAGGGAGGTAGCCATAAAGGCATCAGCCGGAGGAGAGAAATTCGCAATCAAGGCAAGGACCACAGTGTCACTTGGATACAGGGCTGTTCCCGGACATAAGGGCGATGAAAAGGATGACCTGAAGCTCAATGAATTCAAGAAGGGTGAATCTATGCCTGTTGAGAAGGCACATATCAGAACAGGAAAGACGACACCTCCGGAGCCTTTCAATGAAGGTACGCTCCTTACGGCAATGGAAAACCCATTGAAGTACATGGAGGGCGGAGACAGGGAGCAGAGGGAGGCTCTGTCATCCTCTTCAGGTCTGGGCACCGTAGCCACAAGAGCGGATATCATTGAAAAGCTGTTTTCATCCTTTGTCATAGAAAAGAGAGGAAAGGGCATTTATACCACCTCAAAGGGAAGGCAGCTTCTGATACTTGCACCAGAGGACCTGAAGTCTCCTGCGCTTACAGCAGACTGGGAGCACAGGCTGAGCCTCATCAAAGAGGGGAAGCTGGCACAGGACAAATTCATAGGGGACATGGAGGAATATGCCAGGAAGGTAGTTAGGGAGATAAGGGCCTCGCAAGGCACCTTCAGGCATGACAACCTCACAGGCTCGAAATGCCCTGATTGCGGCAAGGCACTGCTTGAGGTAAAAGGCAAGAACAGCGTGATGCATGTCTGCCAGGACAGGGAATGCGGATTCAGGAAGACCATATCCACAGTGACCAATGCAAGATGTCCTGAGTGCCATAAGAAGATGGAGCTGATAGGCGAAGGTGATGGGAAGCAGTTCAGATGCATCTGCGGTCACAGAGAGAAGCTTTCGGCCTTCAACGAGAGGCGCGAGAAGGAAGGAACGGCAATGTCCAAGAAGGATGTCGGCAGATTCCTCAAGGATATGGAAAAGGAAACTGAACCGATGAACTCCGCGCTGGCAGATGCGCTGAAGGACATGTTCAAGTAGGAATCAGTGCGAAATTGCACATGCAAACGTTTCCGTGCTATCATATAACCATAGCGACACTATGAACATTGGGGGTGTTTTAGAGAGTGATTGGGGATAAGAAGATACTTTCAGGGAACCAGGCCATAGCAAGGGGGTTCTACGAAGGCGGAGGGCGGATAGCTGCCAGCTATCCGGGTTCTCCTACTGTAGAGATGATGGAGTCGGTAAAGGAATACGAGGGCATCTATGCTGAATTTTCGGTGAACGAGAAGGTGGCTTTGGAGGTTGCAATCGGAGGTTCATTCTATGGTGCAAGGTCTATGGCCACCATGAAGCATGTTGGTGTCAATGTGGCAATGGATCCTTTAATGACATTTACCGAGACCGAGGTCAACGGTGGTTTTGTACTTGTTTCAGGCGATGACCCTGGAATGGCGAGCTCTCAGAACGAGCAGGACAACAGGATCATCGGCAAGTTTGCCAATATGGGAGTCTTCTGCCCTGGCAGCAGCCAGGAGGCGAAGGACTATATGGTGCATGCACTGGAGCTTTCAGAAGGCTTCGGGATGCCTATGCTTGTTGATATTACCTCCAGAGTATGCCATTCGCGTGGAGTGGTCGAGTGCTTTGACAGGAAAGAGAAGAAGCCGGAAGGCTTCACACCTGACAATTCGAAATACACCATGCTTCCGCCGTTCACTCATGAAAGGCAGCATGCCATGGCAGACAGGATAATGAAACTGTCCGAATACGCATATGACTCACCGCTCAACCTTCTTGAGGAAGTGGAGAGCTCAAGGGTCCTTCTTGTTGCGACCGGGCTCATGTATTATAACCTGAAGGAGCTGAAGCTGCCTTACTCGATATACAGACCGGGCATGGCATATCCTCTGAGCAAAAGGAGATTCTCTGAATTTGCCGAGAAGTATGAGAGGATAATTGTCATCGAGGAGCTCATGCCCTTCATGGAAAATGAGTTAAGCCTCATGGGAATCAGCTGCGAAGGCAAGAAGCATTTTTCCTTCACAGGTGAGCTGAATTCTGAGGATATCGAAAGAGGCCTTGCAGCTGCCGGGCTTGTCACAAGAAGAAGCACAGAGAACCAAAAGGATGCTCTAGTGCCTTCAAGACCGCCGATGTTCTGCTCGGGCTGTCCTCACAGACCGGTATTTGATGTTCTGAAGAAGATGAAGGTCAAGGTCATGGGGGACATTGGCTGCTATTCCATGGCTGTGCTTCCTGCGTTTACCGCTGCCCATACCATGATAAGCATGGGAGCCACGGTAGGGATAACAAAGGGCATGAGCAAGGCAATGAGGTTAATGGGAGACGATGAACCCATCGTTTCAGTTATAGGAGATGGAACTTTCTTCCATTCCGGAATGACCGGATTTGCGAATCTTCTGCATCAGCGTGACCCTGAAGACAACATGACTTTCCTGATCCTTCAGAATGGTACCACAGCAATGACAGGCGGTCAGCCAAACGGATCTTCGGGGAAGTACGACAACAATGAGGGGATGGACATAGGCATAAGGCAGCTTCTTGAGACAATGGGATTTGACAATATACGGGAAGTTGACCAGTTCGACTACAAGACTCTGAAGGCCGCTATCACTGAAGAAACAAAGAGAAAAGGGATTTCAGTGATAATCACGACAAGGCCATGTGCGCTTCGATTCAAGATTAAGGAACCCCACTTCTATGTGGACCCAAAGATATGCATAGCATGCAGGACCTGCGTCAAGACAAACTGCCCGCCAATAAGGATGAAGCAGTACGAAGGCATAGACAAGCTCAAATCATCGATAGACAAGGACATGTGCGTCGGATGTTCAGTATGCTCGCAGGTTTGTCCTGTGAATGCCATTAAGAGATCGGAGGTCGAAAGCTGATGAAGGCTGCAGGGATAATAATAGCAGGAGTCGGAGGCCAGGGACTGGTTCTCGCAACCAGGATGATCGCTGAGGCCGCATTCAAGGCCGGAATGGATGTCAAGACCAACGATGTTGTAGGTCTGTCACAAAGGGGCGGCTCAGTATGGGGTACTGTCAAGATCGGTGAGAAGATAGATTCTCCAAATATTCTGCCCGGCGAAGGTGACATCCTCATCGGGATGGAGCCACTTGAAGCCTTGAGATGGAGTGGTTCAATGAAAGAGGGCGGAATCATCGTCCTCAACGAGAACAGGGTATACCCTACTCCAGTGCTCCTTGAGCAGGCAGAGTACCCTGAAGCTGAATTCGGGGAGCTGAAGGAAAGATTCAAGGTTATTTCTACCGACGCAAGAGAAGCTGCCAGGGAGGCAGGCAACATAAAGGCAGCAAACTCGGTGATGCTTGGCATACTTGCAGAACTGATCGATATGCCGGAAGATGTCTTCATTGAAGTGATAAGGGAGCATGTTCCAAAATCAGCAGTTGAAGAGAATATTGCTGCCTTCAGGAAGGGCATTGAAATTTCAAGGACAGCAAAAAAGGCTGGATAAGCTGGCAGCTGACCTTGATGTCGAACATAAGAATTACAGCCGCCAGGCATTGGTCTGGTGGCTGTTTTGCCGGTACAAGTCACAAGTTTCAGTCAATATGGAGGATGTTACGCTTATGGATAGAAAGAAATGGCTGATGGAGTCTATTGACAAGAAGTCAGGATTGTATGCTGACATCAGCGACAGGATATGGGAATATGCTGAGACCAGGTTCGATGTGAAGAAATCAGCTGACCTGTATATCGGATTCCTGAAAAATGAGGGTTTTGAAATTGATAGGGGAATCGCTGGAATGGAGCACGCCTTTGTTGCCACATTCGGCTCCGGCAGTCCGGTGATCGGTATCCTTGCGGAATACGATGCCCTTGCAAACATGAGCCAGGCTGCGGATATAGCCGAGAAATGCGTCTTGGAGGCTGGGGCTAACGGTCACGGCTGTGGACATCATGCCCTTGGAGCGGGATCTCTGGCCGGAGCTGTCGGTATCAAAGACATGATGATTGAGTATGGTCTTAAGGGTACGGTGAAGCTGTTTGGATGTCCGGCAGAAGAGAGCGGCTACGGCAAGGCATTCATGGCGAGGAACGGGGATTTTGAAGGTGTTGATGCGTTCTTGACATGGCATCCCATGGATGTTACCGAAGTATGGGGGAAAAGCTCCCTGGCAGTATCACAGATGCATTTTGACTTCAGGGGAGTCTCATCCCATGCGGGGGCGGCACCTGAACTGGGCAGGAGCGCTCTGGATGCTGCTGAGCTGATGAACATAGGGGTCAACTTCCTGAGGGAGCATATAATTGACGATGCGAGGATACACTACGCATTCACCGATGCCGGAGGACTTTCAGCAAACGTTGTGCAAGCCACTGCAAGCCTCCATTACCTTATCAGGGCACCGAAGCAGGACCAGGTGAAGGCAATCTACGATAGGGTCCTTAAGATAGCTAAGGGAGCCGCAATGATGACCGAGACAGAGGTCGAGGTAAGATGGGATTCGGCATGCGCCAATTACATTGTAAACAGGAGCCTTGCCAAAGCCATGCACGAGAACATGAAATCTGTATTTCCACTGGATTTCACAGGAGAAGAGATCAGGTATGAAGGGCATTTCTTCGACACACTGTCTGAAGAAATGAGGAAATCGCTTCTCAGCAAGGCAAAGAGCATGTTTCCTTCAGGCAGCAGGGGATTTTTAGATAACGTAGCAGGCAAGGCTCTTAATGACGAGCTTGGAGAGCTTGTTTTCTCAGACAAGCCGATGACAGGATCTACAGATGTGGGAGATCCGAGCTGGATTGCTCCGACTGCCCAGCTGAATGTCGCCTGCATGCCTCATGGTACACCCCCACATTCCTGGCAGTGGGTTGCGACAGGCAAGTCAAGCGTCGTGCATAAGGGGCTTATTGCAGCCGGGAAGGTCATAGCGATGACAGCACTTGATATTCTTGAGGACATGAAGCTGCTTGAGGATGCTAAGACAGAACATATGGATAATCTTGGCGGCGAACAATATGTTTGCATGATCCCTGAAGATGTTGTGCCAAAATGACAAATCGTGGATTACTGACCAGTCTGAATAATTGAATGTGAAAAAGCAGATCAGGAGTTTCCACTCCGAATCTGCTTTTTTTGCTTTGATAGATAATTCAAGTAGTCGGATCCAGGGAATTTCCTCCTAATGTCGCCTTCACCATAGCTATGGACTGCCTTTTATGATATAAGCTATTTAAATACAAAAAGTGCAAATCCGCTGGAAACACAAAAAAATCAGGGTGCAGAAATTGAACCGTATACATTTTTTGAAAATGGTATTATGGCTTCAACAGCAAAGCACTCCCTAAGGAGAATGTATCATGAGGATAAACCGATTATCGCTACTAAATTCACTGTTTTCGGTAATTAACGAGAATAATCAGGATGATAGCTACTTCGTTCTGGCACATTATTTCCTGGTTCATTACCACGAGCTGTCGGACCTTAATATCTATGATGTTGCTGACGATTGTTTTGTGTCAAGATCGAGCGTACGACGATTTTGCCAGTCAATCGGATACGACAATTTCAAGGACCTGAAGACCGAATTCAATGAATACGATGACCAGTTTAACTACTACATGCAATTCGCTGACAGGGAAAATTTCCGCCAGTGTCTCACCAGGGAGATTGATGAGATGATTGAGGAGCTTGATAAAAGGATGAACACCGAAGAGGTAGGAAAGATAGCTGACAGGCTGCATGACAGCAGGTATGTGGTGTTCCTTACTTCAGACACATCAACATCTAAAATCAAGGAATTCCAACAGTCAATGATCCTGAACAAAAGGATTGTCAGGATCATTTCAGAAGCTTATACAGATAATACGCTGCTATCCATGCTCAATGAAAAGGATTATCTAATAACCATTTCAGCAAGCGGAAAGTTCGCTGATGCTTCCGAGGAAATTGTAAAGCGATGCTGTGCATACAAGAGCCTGGTTACACTAAACCGCAATCCTAAGTACAACGACTGGTACGACAAAGTATACCATCTGAGTGCCAGGGACAGGAGCGAAGGAAAGTCCGTTTATGGAAGGTATGGCATAGACTACATGTTTGATGTGATTTTCAGCCACTACATCCGGAAATACGGCAGAAGCAAATGATGAAAGGAATGTATTTATGTATTACAAGGAAAATCCGGTATTCCCAGATGGGTTCATGTGGGGAGCATCAAGTGCAGCGTGGCAGGTAGAGGGCGGCGTTTCAGAAGGTGGAAGGACTCCAGCGATAATAGACCTAAACAGCAAAAAGAAAAAGCCATATGCGGATAATTCCATTGCAGCTGACCATTACCACCACTACAAAGAAGACGTGGAGCTGATGGCGGAATGCGGATTCAGCTCATACAGGTTCTCTCTTTCATGGTCGCGTATCATACCTAATGCAGACGGTAAAGTTAATCCAGAAGGCATAGCCTTCTACAACAACTTAATAGATGAGCTCATAAAGAACAAGATTGAGCCAATCGTCACTCTGTACCATTATGACATGCCTGTTTGGGTGGATGAAAAGTTTGGTGGTTGGAGAAACAGAGGAATCATCGATGTCTTTGACGAGTACGTCAGGACTTGCTTCGAGAATTTCGGGGACAGGGTAAAATACTGGTTGTCCATAAACGAGCAGAACATGCAGATCGTATACGGTCACTGGCTTGGCGTTTCAAAAGGTTGCGAAGACTGGGAAAAGGACAAGTGGGCAATCAACCATATCATGAACCTGTGTCACGCTAAGGCAGTGATAGCGTGCCATGAGATGGTGGATGGTGGAAAGATTGGTCCCGTGCCAGGATATGTTCCAATATATCCAGAAACCTGCAATCCGCTGGACCAGATAGCTGCGATGAATGCAGAGGAGCTAACTGAAAAGATCTGGAATGACCTATATGTTCACAGGGAATACAATGGCTTCGTAAAGAAGTTCTGGAAGGACAATGATATAGACCCAGGAATACAGGAAGGTGATATGGAGCTTATCAGGGAAGCAAAGATTGATTACTTTGCACTTAACTGCTACAGGTCGAATGTTGGCAAGGATGCACCTCCAAACAGCGAACTCAGGGAGCTTGCACTTAACAAGAGCGGAATAAAGGGTGAATTCGTATATCCCAACTATCCTGGGCAGTATGCACTTGCAGCCAATCCGTATGTCAAGACTACGGACTGGGACTGGGAAATAGATCCTGTGGCGATGAGATATATGCTTCGGTATGTCTGGAATCACTATCAGCTTCCGATGATGATAACGGAAAACGGTTATGGTGCTCATGAGGCTGTTGGTTATGACGGCATGGTCCACGACCCGGAAAGAATTGAGTTCCTCAGGGAACAGATATATCAGGTAGGTCTTGCTATCAGCGATGGATGCGAAGTAATAGGCTACAACCCATGGTCGTTCACTGACCTCCTCAGCACGGGGAATGGAATGGCAAAGAGATATGGACTTGTATATATCAACACAACTGACGAAGAAGTTCTCGACTTGAGAAGAATAAAGAAAGATTCATTCTACTGGTACTCTAACCTAATCAAATCAAACGGCTCGAATTGGGGAAAGGATATGCTGAATATATGAATAAATTCGAACAGCTTTCAAAGGAAATCCTATCAGCAGCAGGCGGTGAATCTAATGTTGCAGTAGTAAACTTCTGTGCTACCAGACTTAGGCTTACTGTAAATGAGCCTGCTAAAGTCAACGAAGAGACCATAAAGAAGATAAAGGGAGTCCTTGGACTTGTAGTTAGAGGCAATGAGTATCAGGTTGTCGTTGGTACCGATGTTCCTAAGGTCTATTCTGAGATAGTCAAGCTTGGAAAGTTCGCCAAATCAGGAAAGGTTAGTGAGGATGGGACAAAGGGAATTGCAGGAAGGGTGATTGATTTCATATCAGGCACGTTTGTTCCAGTACTTCCGATACTTGTTGCAGGGGGATTGGTCAACGCTGTGCTTACTGTGCTTACAGCATACTTCGGACTTGCTTCTGATTCAGGAACATACATGGTCCTAAGTGTAATAAACAATGCAGCATTCTACTTCCTGCCTATTTTCGTTGGCTATAGTGCGGCAAGAAAGTTGGATATCAATCCAATGATGGGTGGATATCTTGGCGCGATCTTAGTTCATAAGGCAATCGACGGAGTTGCAGGGCTTAGCTTCGCAGGGATTCCAGTGACACAGGTGAATTACAACACATCAGTGATACCAGTAATACTTGGCGTACTTTTCATGTCACTTGTCTACAATTTTTTTGAGAAATTCATACCGAAGGAAGTCAAGTTCTTCGCAGTGCCGCTTCTGACAATACTGATTGTGACACCAGTAACCCTGATACTGCTTGGTCCTGCAGGAACCTTTATCGGCAAGTACATCGCAGATGCCCTGCAGTGGGTGAATGTGACACTCGGTTGGTTATCAGTGGCGATTATGGGTGCCATAACACCAATCCTTGTCATGACAGGAATGAACCAGGCATTGTTCCCACTTGTCTTTGCTGAGTTCGCGGCATTCGGCTACGACCCGTTCGTGCTGCCAGGTATGCTGGCTGCCAATGTTGCTGTCGGAGCTGCTGCACTCGCAGTATATTTCAAGGCAAAGAATGCAGATAACAAGGCATTGGCGCTTTCCTCTGGAATAACAGGTGTACTCGGTATTACCGAGCCTTCGATATTCGGAGTTCTCCTTAGGTTCAAGAAGCCCTTCATCGCAGCCATGATTGGTGGCGGAGTAGGCGGATTGTTCGCAGGAATAATGGGACTGGCAGAGTATGCGATTGTCTCACCTGGACTTGCAGCAATCCTGGCATTCGTACCTTCTGATGGTTCATTCTACAATTTGTTCATAGCATTAGCTACAATTGCAATTTCATTCGCAGTAGCTTTTGCCGCTACATGGTTCCTGGGATTTGAAGAAGAAATGCCAGTCTGATGACCGGAAGGTAAATCAGTACTGATGTCATCATGTAGTGAAAAAGCGTCCGCAGAAGCATTTTGCTTCTGCGGACGCTCTCATTCACAGTTATTTTTCTCTTTCAGCCGGGATTACAAGCACTGAACAGTCGGCGTGCCTCAGAACGTTATGGCTTACGCTGCCGAGGAAGAGTTCAGATATGAATCCGCTTCCCTGGCTGCCCATGATAATGAGGTTCACGTCTGTTTCAGCTACAATGTTCCTTATCTCCCTGTACGCGTTGCCCTGTCTCATGAGTGCATCCGCTTGAAGTCCGGGGTTTGTCTCAAGCTCCTCCTTCATCTTTGTGAGAATCTCCATCTTGCCTGAGTCTTCGCTGTCTTTCTTCTCAATGTATTCCTTAATCATTGTCGGGCTGTCTGTCTCGGTGAAATACCTGTCCTGGGCAACGTGGACGATGCTGACCTTCTTAAGGCTTCCTGCCAGGCTCTTCAGCATATTGAAAGCATGGTCTGCGTTTGTTGAGAAGTCAGTCGGAAACAGGACATGCTTTTGGAAGTCGCATCTTACTGCTACCGAATCATCCATATCCTCACCTTTGGACATCCTTACGACAAGGACTGGAACTTTTGAATAGTGTACAAGGTCGTTGGCTACTCCGCCGAAAAGAAGGTCTGTTGCCAGTGAGTGCTTTGCAGCCCCGACTACGATGAGCGAAGCGGCTTCTTCCTCTGCAACATGTATTACTGCCCTTTTAAGTGGCTCTTTGCTAAGCCTGGTGCTGACTGCAAATCCCTTTCCTTCAAGGTAATCTTTTTGTGCCTTCAGGTCCTCCTCCATCTTGCTTGTATCTATAGGAACCGGCATGACAGTAGTCTCAGATTCAGGGATGTAGCTGCTTTCAACGAGCACTGCTTCCTTAACTCCAAATGCAGCAAGTCCTGAAATGCACTCAAGCAGTGAAAAGGCAGCCTTCGAGTAGTTAGTTCCCACGATCATCTTGTCAAACATACAAATACCTCCTCCGGTGCATATTCCTTTATATCCATGATATCCTATAAAAATATTCATTTTGTGAATCAAATTGACATTAGGTGTAAATATTATGTTGCAATTCTGTATATGCATACCTTGCGGCTCAGGAAATATATTATTTGTGCACGAAAAAAGGACTCCGCACGGAGCCCTCTACTATAGTGAATAATCGTATTGTGATGTCCTGTTTCTGTACCACCATTTCCCTGAACCTGACTTTATGAAGGAGTCAAGCTCAACAGGTCCGTCGCTGCCTATCTCGTAACCCTTAGGGATCACATTATCCTTCGCGTGCCTGAGTATGGAGTCTATGAAGCTCCAGGTAAGCTCAAGCTCGTCCCATCTTGTGAACCTTGTGGAATCTCCGGTCATGGCGTCGAGTATCAGCTTCTCATAGGAATCAGGCGAGTTGAAGAGATAGAGACAGCTCTGGCAGTAATCCATCTCTGCCTGGACCATCTCGTCGATGACACCGGGCTTCTTAACGGATAGGTGCAGGGTTATGCCTTCATCAGGCTGTATCTTTATCTCAAGTATGTTCGGTTCCTGTTTAATGTCTGAAGCTAGCGAAGCCAGCTTCCTGAATTCTATGGTGACCTGAGCAGTCTTGTTCTTAAGCGCCTTTCCTGTAAGGAGATAGAATGGGACACCGCGCCATCTGTCGTTATCTATCTGTACCCTTGCGGCGACAAGTGTCTCAGTCCTCGAATCTTCTGGTACCTTGTCTTCAGTCCTGTATCCGTCGTACTGGCCGAAAAGGACGTTTCCGTCAGTGCATTCTGCGGTACAGTCCTTAAGTGACTGGAATACCCTGACCTTTTCGTCCCTTACGTCGTCTGGGTCAAGGGATTTCGGAGGCTCCATGGCTGTGATGGCAAGAAGCTGAAGTAGATGGTTCTGAACCATATCCCTAAGCGCTCCTGTGTGGTCGTAGTAGCCGCCCCTTGTTCCTACGCCCTCCTTCTCAAGGACCGTTATCTGTACATTGTCTATGTGGCTTCTGTTCCATATCGACTCGAATATGGAGTTCTGGAACCGAAGCATCATTATATTCTGTATCATTTCCTTTGCTACGTAATGGTCGATCCTGTAGATGCTCTTTTCGGGGAATACCCTGGATATGGAAGAATTGAGCGCTGTTGCGCTTTCAAGGTCCTTTCCGAAGGGCTTCTCTATTACAAGCCTTCTCCACCCGCTTCCGCCGGTTATTCCGCTGGCTTCCATGCAGTCAACTATCTTCCCGAAGTAGTCAGGAGAAACGGCGAGGTAGAAAAGCCTGTTTTCTGGTTTTCCTTCCTTTTCCCTTTTGTTCAGGAATTCCGACAGCGAGTCATAATCCTTCTGTGTGTCGAAATCCAACGTGAAATACTCAACCCTTTGGGCAAGGTCATTGAAAAGCTCCTCCGTGAATGACCTGGAGGAATATTTCTTTACTGATTCCCTGAGCTCATTCCTGTACTCATCAGTTTTCTTATGCTTTCTCCCCACAGAAACCACGTTCAGCCCTTCTGGAAGGAATCCGTTGATGTCCAGCTGGTAAAGTGCCGGAATAAGCTTTCTGTGGGTAAGGTCGCCAGTGCCGCCGAATATGACCATTGTATTTGAATTATTCTTCATATGTTATCTCCTGTCATAATTTTGCCTCTCATGATTAGCAATTATATCATATGCCAATGCGGCAAACCTCCCGGGTTTTATGAACGTTTTGAAAACCTGGGGGATTTTGCCGAGGTGACATTTCAGTGATTGATGTATTTTTTTCATTGAGTCCCAGTCTGAAACCTTTTTTTGGGAACTTTTTGCTTCTTATGTTATAATGGAAACTAGTTCGAGGTGAAGCAATGAGTATGGAAATGAACCTGAGGTTGACCCAGGAACAGAAGCTTGTAATGACTCAGGAAATGCAGCTGTCCATCAGGATACTGCAGATGTCGAGTGTTGAGCTTCTTGATTATCTGGAAAAGGAATATCAGGAGAACCCTGTCCTGGATACAGAAATGCCTGACGAAGTGCCAAGGGATACGACTCCGGAAATAGACTACAAGTCTCTTCTTAAGTATCTTGAGTCAGATAACTATTCCGGAGGGGAAGTCCAGGATTATGACAAGGATGAAGTGTCTCCGCTTAATTTCGTGTCCAAGGAAGAGACCCTGTCAGAGTATCTTACGGACCAGATAAGGGTACTTGATCTTGACAGCCTGACGGAGGCCATAGCGGAATTCATAATTGATTCGCTTGATTCCAAGGGATATTTCTCCGATTCAATCGAAGAGATTGCTGAGCTTCTTAATATCACAATAGATGATGTCAAGAAGGCTCTTCTTGTCGTGCAGTCGCTTGAACCGGTAGGTATCGGTGCCAGAGACCTGAAGGAATGCCTGATCATACAGCTTGAGAGAAAAGGAATTGCTACTCCCGCGCACAGGGATGTCATAGAGAATCATCTTGATGATTTTGCAGAAGGAAGGACAGCGGCCATTGCAAAATCGCTTAAACTTACTCCTGGAGAAATCCAGGACATAATGGACGACATAAGGGTCCTTGAGCCGAAGCCATCCAGGGGATTTGCGGACGGCAGAGGTTCGTCCTACATCATTCCGGATGGAAGCGTCAGGATTGAAAATGGTGAGATCATACTTGAGATGAATACTGAATTCATACCAAGGCTTAAGATAAGCAAGGCATGCCGTGACCTTATGAACTCAAGCGACCACAAGGATGCCCATGAATATCTGAAGGATATGATGAACAAGGCTCTGTTCGTGCTGAAGAGCGTGGACCAGAGGAAGGATACTGTAAAGACTGTAATAGAAGCTGCCGTCAATAAGCAGAAGGAATATTTCGTAAAGGGTTCAGATTTTTTGAGGCCTATGACAATGAAGGATATAGCCGAGGAGCTTGGAGTCCATGAATCAACAATCTCCAGGGCAATAAGGGAGAAGTACGTTACCACGCCCAAGGGGACCATTAGGGTCAAGGACCTTTTCAAGACTGCTGCAAAGGGTTCGAATACCGAGGTAGCCACTGATTATGTAAGGGACAGCATCCAGAACATGATCAAGGGAGAGGATGCAAGGAGTCCTCTTTCAGACCAGGCGATTACCGATGCACTGAACGCATCCGGGATAGACATTAAGAGAAGGACAGTCGCAAAATACAGGGAAGAGCTTGGAATAAGGTCATCATCAAAGCGAAAAAGAGTTTAGGGAGAGGACTGTGAGTTAATTGTTAATAGTTAATTCACAGGTCTCTTCATTTTTTTACAGAAAATATGTTTCAAATGCTGCTGCAGTAGAGTATAATAGCAATGTGGGACAAAAAAGTTCTGCATGGGACAAAAAATGTCCAAGGGAGGGTCGGAATTGGAGAATCTCATGAAGGTCCAACAGAAGATCGTACCCGAAGCGGTGGAACTCCTTGAAAGACGATACTCTATGATGAGGACTATCTTCAACTGTCAGCCGGTAGGAAGAAGACTTCTTGCCCAGAAGCTGGGACTTGGTGAAAGACTCGTCAGATCTGAGATTGATTTTCTGAAGGTCCAGGGGCTTGTCACAGTATCAGGACCGGGAGTGATTCTTACCAAGGATGGAGAAGGCCTGTTGGCGGTGCTTAAGGAATTTGTTTCAGAAATCAAGGGTCTTGACGAAATTGAGGAAATCCTTAAAAGGGAGCTTCACTATAAGAGGATCATAATAGTACCGGGAGACCTGGATACTGATCCTAACGTAAAGAGCGAGCTCGGAAGGGCTGCAGCGAAATACGTTTCAGGAATACTTAAAAAAGGTGACATCATCGCGCTTACAGGTGGGAGCACAATAAGGGATTTTGTGGACTCGTTCCCTAAAAAGGATGAGTTTGGAGACCTGACTATCGTGCCAGCCAGAGGAAGCATGGGCAAGGACATTGAAATCCAGTCCAATACTTTAGTGGCATCACTTGCTGAAAAACTTGGTGCGTCGTACCGGCTTCTGAATGTTCCTGACAACATAAGCGAGAGGACACTGGAGGCTGTGCTTGAGGAAGCAGAGATCAAGGAAGTGGTTTCAACCATCAAGAAGGCGAACGTCATTATCCTGGGAATTGGCCGTGCAGACGTCATGGCAAAGCGCAGAGGGCTTGGGACTGAAGATATTAACAATTTGATAACTTTAGGAGCGCAGGGTGAAGCCTTTGGGACTTATTTCGCCCGTAATGGTAAAATAGTAAAGAAGGCGGTTGCGGTCGGTCTCAGCATAGACGATTCGCTGAAGGTCAAGGATGTGGTCGCGGTATCGGGCGGAACATCAAAGGGAGAAGCAATAGCTGCAGTACGGTTCACAGGCGAGAACGCAGTGCTTGTCACTGACGAGGGAGCCGCAAGGAAGATAATCAAGGCGTTAAAATCCAAAAACAAGGATTTAACATAAATAAACAGTTTTAGGAGGAATTCAATGATGTCAGAGGTTAGAGTTGGAGTTAACGGATTCGGCAGGATAGGTAGACTTGCGTTCAGGGCAGCCCTTGAGAACCCGGAGGTTACAGTTGTAGGTGTCAACGACCCATTCATCGATCTTGACTACATGGTTTACATGCTNNATACACGGACAGTTCAAGGGTGAGGTTTCTATCGAGAAGGAGACAAACTCACTTATTGTAAACGGAGAGAAGGTCAAGGTCTTCGCAGAGAAGGATCCTAACAACATAGCATGGGGAAGCGTCGGAGCTGACTACGTACTTGAGTGCACAGGAGTGTTCACTACAATAGACAAGGCTTCAGCACATTTCACAGGCGGAGCGAAGAAGGTCGTCATATCAGCTCCATCAGCTGATGCACCGATGTTCGTTATGGGAGTCAACAACAAGACATATACATCAGACATGAAGGTTGTTTCAAATGCATCATGCACAACAAACTGCCTTGCACCTCTTGCAAAGGTAATACACGAGAAGTTCGGAATTGTTGAAGGACTTATGTCGACTGTACACTCGACAACTGCAACACAGAAGACCGTTGACGGACCTTCGAACAAGGACTGGAGAGGCGGAAGGGCTGCATCAAACAATATCATCCCTTCATCCACAGGAGCTGCAAAGGCAGTAGGAAAGGTAATACCTGAGCTTAACGGAAAGCTCACAGGAATGTCATTCAGGGTTCCAACCCTCAATGTTTCTGTGGTTGACCTTACTGCAAGACTTGAGAAGCCAGCAACCTACGAAGAGATAAAGGCTGCCATAAAGGAAGCTTCAGAGGGCGAGCTCAAGGGAATACTTGGATACACAGAGGATGAGGTTGTTTCAACAGACTTCATACATGATCCAAGGACAAGCATATTTGACGCAAAGGCTGGAATATCGCTGAACGACAATTTTGTGAAGCTTGTTTCCTGGTATGACAACGAGTGGGGTTATTCAAACAAGCTTGTTGACCTTGTTGCCTATATAGCAAAGGTAGACGCAGGAAAGTAATCCTTAAGAACTTAATCGAACACCTAGGTCTGGTCCTGTAGTCTTGGCTATTCGGCCAGACCTTTCTAAGGAAAAATATTAAGAGGTGAAAGCATGAGCTACAACAAAAAGACCATAGAAGACATTGAAGTAAGAGGCAAAAAGGTCCTGGTCAGATGCGATTTCAACGTTCCTCTAAAGGACGGTGTGATCACAGATGAGAACAGGCTTACCGGAGCTCTTCCTACAATCAAATACCTCATAGAGAATGGTGCGAAGCTAATACTCACTTCACACCTCGGAAAAGCCAAAGGCCCTGACAAGAAATACACACTACAGCCGGTTGCAACGAGGCTTTCAGAGATGCTCGGCAAGGAAGTGGTATTTGCAGCAGACGACACAGTGGTAGGCGAGAATGCAAAGGCTGCAGTTGCCGCAATGAAGGATGGAGATGTTGTTCTTCTTGAGAACACCAGGTTCAGGCCTGAAGAGGAAAAGAACGTGGATACCTTCTCGAAAGAGCTTGCTTCCTTAGCTGACGTTTTCGTCAACGATGCATTCGGATCAGCTCACAGGGCTCACTGCTCGACTGAAGGGGTCACAAAGTTCCTCGATACGGCAGTGGGAGGATACCTTATACAGAAGGAGCTGAAGTTCCTCGGTGAAGCTGTGGACAATCCTGAAAGACCGTTCGTGGCAATACTTGGCGGAGCAAAGGTTTCGGATAAGATCAATGTCATCAACTCGCTTCTTGACAAGGTGGACACACTTATCATAGGCGGCGGAATGGCATACACCTTCCTCAAGGGTCAGGGCTATACAGTCGGCACTTCACTTCTTGAAGCCGACAGGGTGGACTACTCAAAGGAAATGATGAAGAAGGCTGAGGAGAAGGGCGTAAGGCTTCTGCTCCCTGTAGATAACATAGTTGCTGACAAGTTCTCAGCAGAGGCTGCACCTGTAGTCACAGAGGATCAGAATATCCCTGATGGCTTCATGGGACTGGACATCGGACCTAAGACTGCAGAGCTTTATGCTGATGCGATCAAGGATGCCAAAACTGTAGTATGGAACGGACCTATGGGAGTATTCGAATTCGAGAACTTCGCAAAGGGCACCATCGCTGTTGCCAAGGCAATGGCAGATGCTGACGCGGTAACGGTCATAGGCGGAGGCGACTCTGCAGCTGCTGTAAACATTCTTGGATTCGGAGACAGGATGACCCACATATCAACAGGTGGCGGAGCATCGCTGGAATTCCTTGAAGGCAAGGAACTGCCGGGTATCGCTGCACTGAACGACAAATAAAGGAGCGGACAAATGAGAAGACCGATAATTGCAGGAAACTGGAAAATGCACTATACGGTGGATGAAGCCGTCAAGGTTGCCAAGGAACTGAAAGGAATGGTTAAGGGAGCATCTGCTGACGTTGTCATCTGCGCTCCGTTCATACAGCTTCCGGCACTTGTTGCCGAGCTGAAGGGCTCAAATGTCAAGGTTGGAGCTCAGAACATGCATTTCGAGGAAAAGGGAGCGTACACAGGAGAGATATCACCTGGAATGCTTGAGGCTTTGGGCGTGGATTACGTTGTAATCGGCCATTCCGAGAGAAGGCAGTACTTCAACGAGACTGATGCTGATATCAACAAGAAGCTGAAGAAGGCTTTCAAGCACAGACTTACACCAATACTCTGCGTAGGTGAATCACTTGAGCAGAGAGAAGCAGGAACAACAGAGGCAGTCATAAAGGCTCAGGTTGAAAAGGACCTTGAAGGACTTTCAACTGAAGAGGCCAGGGAAGTCGTAATCGCCTATGAGCCGATTTGGGCAATAGGAACTGGAAAGACCGCTACCAGCGAACAGGCAAATGATACGATAGCTGCAATAAGGAAGATGGTTGCAGATATTTTCGGAGCTGAAGTCGCAGATGCAGTAAGGATCCAGTACGGCGGTTCGGTCAAGCCTTCCACGATCAAGGAGCAGATGGCGATGTCTGACATCGACGGTGCACTTGTCGGAGGAGCAAGCCTCCTTGCGGATGATTTCGCGAAAATTGTAAATTTCGGAGTATAAATGAGTCAGTCATCATGCAGGGTGCATACGCTGCGTCGTGTATGACCGAGAGCTCTTTGACTCTTCAATGCGGCTTAAACTGCCGCTATTATGGAGGTACATATGAAGACACCGGTAATGCTTATGATCCTAGATGGATTCGGGCTTACAGACAGGGTTGAAGGCAATGCCGTGAAGGCAGCTAAAAAGCCCAATTATGACTACTACTGGGAAAATTATCCGCATACTACGCTGAGTGCATCAGGGCTTGCCGTTGGACTTCCCGAAGGACAGATGGGAAATTCCGAGGTAGGACACATGAACATCGGCGCCGGAAGGGTAATATACCAGGAGCTTACAAGGATAACCAAAGAGATCCTTGAAGGAGACTTCTTCACCAATGCTGCACTCAACCAGGCGGTTGACAATGCACTTGCAAAGGGAAGTGACCTTCATCTCTTGGGACTTCTCTCAGACGGAGGAGTACACAGCCACATAGACCACATAAAGGCGCTTGTGAAGCTTGCAAAGGACAAAGGCCTGGACAGAGTATATGTGCATGCGTTCATGGACGGCAGGGATGTATCTCCTACATCAGGCGCAGGCTTCGTAAGGGAGCTTGAGGCTGCCATGGCTGAGATAGGGGCCGGAAAGATAGCTACCATCAGCGGCAGATACTATGCAATGGACAGGGACAAGAGATGGGAAAGAGTAAAGCTGGCATATGATGCCATGGTTTACGGAAAAGGCGTGGAAGTTACTTCAGGCGCTGAATACATCGAGAAGTCCTACGCTGAGAATGTAACTGATGAATTCATCATGCCATGCGTGGTGATGGACGGAGACAAACCTACAGCTAGGATCAAGGACAATGATTCCCTGATATTCTTCAACTTCAGGCCCGACAGGGGAAGACAGATCACAAGGGCCCTGAACGACAAGGTGTTCGACGGTTTCGAGAGGGAGAATATCGACCTCTTCTATGTGACCATGACACAGTATGACAAGACACTTGAGAATGTTACCATAGCCTACAAGCCTGAAAGCTTCGACAACACCCTTGGCAAGTACATAGCAGACCACGGCCTGCTTCAGCTGAGGATTGCTGAAACTGAGAAGTACGCTCATGTGACCTTCTTCTTCAACGGAGGCATAGAGCCGCCATATGCAGGAGAGGACAGGATACTGGTTGCTTCACCAAAGGTAGCGACCTATGACCTCAAGCCTGAGATGAGCGCTGATGAAGTTACCGAGCAGGTTGTGAAGGCTCTGGACAACAAGGATTACGGCATGGTCATACTTAACTATGCGAATCCGGACATGGTCGGACACACAGGAATGATGGGAGCAGTCATCAAAGCCCTTGAGGATATTGACTGCAACATGAAGAAGGTCATCGACAAGGTACTTGAAAAGGACGGCACAGTCTTTGTCACTGCAGACCATGGAAATGCGGAGCAGCTGATAGACTATGTGACCGGCGGGCCAATGACAGCCCACACCACTAACCCGGTACCGCTCATATACATAACGAACAACCCGACAAAGTCGCTCAGGGACGGCGGAAGACTTGCTGACCTGGCACCTACCATGCTTGAGGAAATGGGACTTGAGAAGCCTTCTGAAATGAAGGGCACATCGCTCCTTGTCTGAAAAGCTGGAAATTTAAAGCAGCATCAAAAGAACTAAATATTTAGGAGGAATTAACTTAATGAAGCAGTATGTTGAAATCGTAGACGTAGTAGCAAGACAGATCCTTGACTCCAGGGCATTCCCTACAGTAGAGGTAGAGGTTTACCTTGAGGACGGAACAGTAGGAAGGGCTTCAGTACCTTCAGGAGCTTCAACAGGAATGTTCGAGGCAGTTGAGCTTAGAGATGGCGACAAGGCAGTATACAACGGAAAGGGAGTCCTCAAGGC
>DIWI01000010.1 GCA_002428415.1 Clostridiaceae bacterium UBA6110 | reverse complement strand
GGCAATACCTGCCCTTCATGAATTCACATGTGTAATTACTTCCTCTGACTTTTGAAACATCGGGATTCTTGCCAACCTCACCGAAGTACCTTATATCCGATACCTTGACTCTTTCCACCAAAACTGGCTTATCTCCTGTCATCTTGTGTATCAGAAGGTCATCAGCAATTATGGAATACCTGTAGCACTCCTTGGACATAGTAAAGGAACTGTACATCAGGTACAGGAATCCTAATACAAGCACAGTGTCTACTATAAGCCTGTACGTTCCCGTAACGCCTGCTGCCTTTGACAGGTATGAAGCTACAAGAAGCGACAGTGTCAGCGCTATGAGACCGAGAAGCAAAGGTGTTCCTTTTCTCTCTACTTTTTCATTGTAAATGCAAGCCATACTTCCTCCGATGTTTGCAGCTCCTTCGTTGGAGCCTGTCCCTGCAGTGTCCGCAGGACCCAATAGATGTATTATACAGACATTCCCTTTGATGCGCAAAGAATCTTTCGCTTAATTCCGGCTTAAAAAATCTTATTTCAGCCTCAGCCCCTGATTTATGCATTTGGGATGCTTCCACATGCTATTATCTCCTGTTTTCGCCTGTTTCCGAGCCTGTCCGTTTGCCCGATTTCTGTAAGTTAGACAGTAACCGATTGCATATGAAAATACGAATCATCATACAGCCATTTAGTACCGTTGCCGGAGCCTTGCGCTATGGAAATGGCTTGGTTCTTGGGGTATAATAAGGTAGCCTGTTATGGCCAAGGAGGTGCTTGATATGATTGCAATATACAAAAGCGACATGACTCCACAGGGTGGATTGAAGCAGATAACAAACATTGAACCAGGATCATGGATCAATCTGGTGGCTCCTCTTGAGCAGGAACTCATGCTGGTATCCAGGAAGACCGGAGTACCTCTCGAATTCCTGAAAGCTGCCCTCGATGATGAGGAGAGCTCCCGAATTGACATTGAGGACAAGGTCCATCTCATACTCGTGGACATCCCGTTCACTGAGATGGAGGACAACAGCCTAGTATATGACACATACCCGCTTGCGATAATACACACTGAGAACGAGCTCATAACAGTTTGTCTCAAGAATTCCAAGATAATCACCGACTTCATAAACGGGAAGATGAAATCCTTCTTTACCTTCAAGAAGTCGAGGTTCATACTTCAGCTCCTGCAGAGGGTATCCATGCATTTCCTCCTCTACCTGAGACAGATCGACAAGAAGAGTGTCCTCATTGAGAAGAGGCTGTACAAGTCAATGCAGAACAAAGAGCTTATACAGATGCTGTCCCTTGAAAAATCCCTGGTTTATTTTAATACCTCGCTTAAGTCAAACGAGGTAACCCTTGAGAAGTTGCTGAAGCTGGATCTTGTCAACAGATACGAGGAAGACCAGGACCTTCTTGACGAGGTCATCATAGACAACAAGCAGGCCATAGAGATGGCCACCATATACTCCGAGACGATCACAGGAACCATGGATGCCTTCGCATCCGTAATATCCAACAACGTCAACGTCGTAATGAAGTTCCTCGCTGCGGTTACAATAGTAATGAACATACCTGCCATCATCGCCGGAATATACGGAATGAATGTACGGAACATGCCAATGGCTGATAGCCCCTATGGCTTCGTATTCGTAATCGGGATAATGCTTTTAGCAACGCTTCTCGTATCCTGGTTCCTAAAGAAACGCGATATGTTTTAAAATGAGCCGCTGCAGATTGCAGCGGCTCACCTGTTTTCTATAGCTTTGTCCTTTCTATCTCATACCTCTTGAACTTTGCCTCGTCCATTGAATTCCTTATGACCCTGTAGCTTCCCATTACTCCAAAGAGGAGACCCAGACCAATATTCTTCCATACCTCAACAACATAGAACATCTCGTTGTCGAACAGCGCCCTTGGCGCTATAACCAAAGCCTCGACAAATGTCAGCCCGAAGTCGCTGTATACAAGGCTCATTGCAACCTCTACTACATTGGCGAAAATTATCGCTATTATTACCGATAAGGCGATGATCACAGGCATTCCAGGTCCCACCTTGCCCTTCAGGATCTTGTATCCGTAATAAGACATGTATGCCATTGCAAAGCCCGCTAAAGCTGCTATGAACCCAAAATACGATATCACAAGCCATACTACGCTTCCAAGCAGCGCTCCGATTATGGCCCCGATGGCTCCAGTGAAATAGTTCCCGGAAACCATAAGAGTCTCCTTCTCATTCCGGTACTCCTCCTCGATGCCTGTAACGCAGCTTCCACAGATCTCAGTGCTTATTCCGCCTATGGAGTAGGCGTGATACCTTCCATTCGCACCGCAATTGTAGCAGGAATTTGCAAGTCCAAGGGCTTTGAATTCAGAGGTAACCGACTCAAGAACCTCCATGGCCTTTTCGACAGTTGCCTTCACTGACATGGACCTTGGCAGGACTATACTCAAGGCATGTCCGCCGTCAAGCCTGTATGTAAGCCTATACGGCTTCCTTATGGACTCAAGATGTTCCCTGAGGTCTGACTCTCTTCCCTTTCCTCCAAAATCAACGGAGGTTATCAGGTTAAGCATGTTGCTTTGGTCAATATACAATGTAAACCAGAATCCGCCATAATCACCGTGAATGTTGTTCCCGCTGCCCTGTAAGCTTAACCTTTCCGCCAGCTCCTTCAATAGCTTGTCCTGTGCCATCCTGCACCCCCATTAAACCGCACTGTATGTGCACCTATAGTCAACATTATCCATGAGCCTGAAAAGGCTGTCAATGACTCATCTGGTCATGACAGCCCCTGTTCTGATTATTATTTCCCTATCCTTCGTAAATCCAGTTTCTTCTGAATCTATAGCTGCCTGTCGGGCATGGCTGCACCCTGATCTTTTCCTTATGCTTCCTGCAGGTCAGACGATACATATATGCCACTGCAGTACCAGCTGCAGCCTCTATGGTCCCAAAGCGGGAAACCATTAGGAATACAACACTTATGAGAAGCATACCAAAACATGCGTCGATTACTCCGCCACTTCTATTTCCGAATACCCTGACCATCTCTTACCTCCGGTACTTATCATTCGTTTGACAGGCACAAATTCCTGGACATGGCAAAAGCTGCCATTGACTCATCTGGTCATGACAGCTGAAAAATTTTGTTTATCCAATCTAATACCCGACAAAGCCTGCTGTCTTATGATAATTTCGCATGAGCTTATGGCTGCTCCAATGGCAAACAGTATGTCATTTTCGAATGACTCTTTAGCCTTCCGGTACCTGTCACGCAGTTCTATGACCATCCTGCGCACATCACTTCCATCAGCAATGTGTGTACCTTCCAAGATAGACAAATCGTCCTTTGACATGAGGTATTCCGAATGAAGCTTTGCTTCATAGATAAAGTGGTCAAAATAGTCGTCATGCTTCTCATCATCCAGATGATACCTGCAGAAGAAATCGCAGGCAAAATGAGTGATTATTCCGAGGCTCCTCGAAAATTCACCAATATCCATCCTTTCGGAATTTATAGAAGCGCTGATCTCTTCGACAAGTCCTATGCTTCCTTCAAAGGTATGCTTGATCCTGTTCATCCGTTTATCAAGGTCCGGCAGGACATTACCGTACCTGAACTGTTTCCTGTCCAAAATAATATCCTCATTCAGAATTTCAAAGATAGTATCTGCCATTCTAAGATGTGTGAAGAAGTTCATTCCGCACCTCCCTATATGCCAATTCTATCTTTTTCTCGTTATGGCTATGTCATGCCGTTGTTAATTCGAGGAAAACTTTCTACTGCCCAGACATTGCAGCCCTGTATTTTTCAACAAGCTCCCTGGAATCCTCAAAATCAACCGGATTAAGCCTCTCACCTTTCCTTATGGCTGTTCCTACATGAAGGTGACATCCCTTTAGGGCTTTTGTCAGGAATTGTATGTTATGGTACTCAACTCCGCTCCCCACAAACAATCCGAGTCTGCCCTTCCTGTCAGCAATCTCCTTAAGGGTCCTGAAATTCTCGAATGCCGATCCAGGACCGCCTGAAGTCAGGATTTCCTGGCACCTCTGATACCTCTTTAAAATCTCCAGTGACTCCATAAGATTCGATGATCTGTCAATCGCCCTGTTGAAAGTGAATCTCAGGTTTGTATTACCAAGCACATAATCAATTGCTGCAATATCAGGCATACCATCCGGATCAAGTATACCTATGCTTGTACCGCTGCATCCCAGTTCACTAATCATCCAGGCATCGCCCTTCATGACATCAAGGTCCCTATGGCTGTAGCCATATCCTCTGGAATGAGGCCTGATTGTAACATATACAGGAATTGAAACATTCCTTACCACCTGCTCGATGAGTCCATAGCTCGGAGTGAGTCCTCCCTCGGAAAATGCTGTTCTAAGGTCTATCCTGTCAGCACCTGCCTTCTCTATCGTCATTGCATCCTCTATGCTGGCAGCTATCATCTGTATCATGGTCAATTACCTCCTTATACGGAATTACCTGACATGTTTTCTCAATGCAATTGCCATCCTCTCCAGCCCGTCCATCATGACCTGCTTTGGACAGGCAATGTTCATCCTTTCAAAGCCTGCACCCTCTCTTTTCCCGAAAACATATCCTTCATCGAAGAACACCATGGCTTCCATATGAAGTATGCGTTCGAGCTCAAGGTAATCTATCCCCAGCGGCCTGAAATCCATCCACACCAGATACGTTCCCTCCAGTGGATAAACCTTGACTTCAGGAAGTCTTTTTGCTAGAAAATCTTTCAGCGCCAAATAGTTGCCATCGATGACATGAAGCAGCTCATCAAGCCAAGGCTCTCCTTTGTCGTATGCCAGCTCACAGGCCTTGTAGCCCAGCATATTAAGTGAAAAAAAGCCTGTCCTGTCAAGTTCGTCCTGATATTTCATCCTGAGATCAGCATTAGGAATGATGACATTCGATACATGCATACCCGCCAGATTGAATGTCTTGCTCGGTGAGGTGCATACGATGCTATTGTTCTTCGCCTCTTCAGATAAAGCTGCGAATACAGTATGCTTGAAACCTGGCATAACCAGGTCGTTGTGTATTTCATCAGAAATTACTGTCACGCCATTTTTCAAACAAATCTCAGATATTTTTTCGAGCTCCCATCTCTCCCATACCCTGCCTACCGGATTGTGGGGACTGCAGAACAGGAGCACCTTGTTCCTGGGTTCTGATGCAAGTCTTTCAAGCTCTTCAAAGTCAACCTCGTATCTGTCACCTCTTTCTACAAGAGCTGTTCTCACAATTTTTCTTCCCGTCTTCTTTATCGCTCCGTAGAATGGATAATAGACAGGTGTCATGATGATGACTCCTTCTCCTGGTTCTGCAAATGCCTTGACTGCATTATAGAATGCCTGCACAACACCCGGCGAACCGATTATCCACTCAGGCTCTATCTTCCAGCCATGCCTTCTTTCCATCCAGCTGCATACAGCACTGTAGTAATCATCTGTAGGAACTGCATAGCCCAAAATAACATCATCAAGATATTCCTTCAGTCCTTCTATGATCTCGGGAGCATTCTTGAATTCCATATCCGCTATTGAAAATGGAACTATATCCTCTGTCACCGACGGGTTCCATTCCTGCATCTGATTATATTTTTCAGATCCGGTGCCGTGTCTGTTAACAATTGTCTCAAAGTCATGTTCCATTGATTACCTCCGCAATATTCAAATTTCCCTATTCCTTCGTTATATTCAATTCTACCCTTATAACTCCGAACTTAGAAGTGAATAACAAAAAACTCCTTAAAGCATTTGCTTAAGGAGTTTTTTTGTTTGGAGGCGCCAACCAGATTTGAACTGGTGGTGAAGGTTTTGCAGACCTCTGCCTTACCTCTTGGCTATGGCGCCATGGTGGCTTCACTCGGAATCGAACCAAGGACACGAGGATTTTCAGTCCTCTGCTCTACCAACTGAGCTATGAAGCCGAATGAAACGCAGTTTCATTCATCCATCCGCAGCGATTTTCAAATCGCAGGATGGTTTATTGATGAAGTTACCTTCACCATTGATGAAGCTATGCTCCCTCAAAACTCCA
>DIWI01000044.1 GCA_002428415.1 Clostridiaceae bacterium UBA6110 | reverse complement strand
AATTGACTGTCCTTTTGGATTTTGAAATCGCCTCCAGGGTTTCAGACGATAGGAATCGATCCTCATATTTAGTTGTAGCGCTAATGTCCTCATGCTTGTCATAATTAATGAACACAGGGTAGGTCCTTGTCCTCTTATCAAACCTGTACCCACCAATATTGAGGGCAACCTCGCTCTTCTCCCAGTCAAGGCACCTGCATACGTCCTCATATGTATACTTTTCATAAAGCTTGAAGTTAGTGTGCTTATATCTTTCCGAGTACCTTTCCTGGTATCGTGTCAATCCTACACCTAACAGCTCCTCAAACTGTAGCCTGAATTCAGGATTTTCAAGGCAATTAATGAATGAGTCAGCACCTTTTGAATCAGCCATGAACACAACATCCTTGTAACTGTCCTTCGCTGAGCCTGTGGCGAAATTCTGAGTCATCTGGTTTTCAAGATTGAGCCTTGTGTTTTCATTCATGACAATCCCATATTTTTTCTTAAGCAGCACTTCAAGGTCTTCCAATGGATTCTTCGAACCTCCTGCAATAAGCTTTAGAAGTTCAAGCTCATGCGGTCTCTTCCCGGTTGCATACTTCACTGAAATATATTCGATGTACCCTTCCTCAAGGACAGATAGTCCGACATTATATTCATCCTCATATTTCTTGAGGAAATTATGGTATGATTTTGATTTCTGGAATATCCTTTCAATGTCAATGGATCCGTATTCTGCAAATTCATTAATGCTTGGAATCCGTCCAAGCCTCATCTTCAGCATCATGTAGGATTCCTTGATCAGCTTGATATCGTTAAGGTCAGCTCTATCAATCGATGAGTATATCCTGTCTCTTGTTATCCTGTCGAAGTTGATTGTTGAGCAGCCGGGTATTACCCTGGTGCCTTCAGCAATAAACCTCCTCATGGTGTCCTTATTGTAGCTTTGGTCTCCTGACAAGGCTACAGGTATCAGGAAATTCTTGTCATAATTGCCAATGAAATCAAGGACCACGACATACTCCTTGTCATCAAAATGCCTGAGACCTCTTCCCAACTGCTGCACGAAGATTATAGCTGATTGCGTCGGTCTGAGCATTATGACCTGATTAACAGAAGGAACGTCGATACCTTCGTTGAATATGTCAACGGTGAATATGTAGTCCAGTCCTCCATCACGTTCCTTTTGCTCGAGTCGGTTCACCGCTTCAATCCTTTCTTCCTGGCTGCTTGCTCCTGAAAGCGCAACTGTACTGTATCCCATGAGATTGAATTTATCAGAAAGCACCTCAGCCTCTTCCCTACGGCTGCAGAATATGAGACCTCTGACCCTGTGTCCGCTATAGCCATAGAATTCAGCCTTTTCAGCAATGTTCCTGACCCTTTCATTTGAAGTAAGCTTTGAAAAGCTGGTGGTGTCATCGATAAGGACACCGTCTACCTTGATTTCAGATACTCCGAAGTAATGGAAAGGACATACCATGTTTTCCTTCATTGCCTGCTGCAGCCTTATCTCGAAAGCAACATTATGGTCGAACATCTGGAACACATCAAATCCATCAGTCCTTTCAGGCGTTGCGGACATTCCAAGAAGGAATTCAGGCCTGAAGTGGTCGATTACCTTCCTGTAGGATGCGGCACCTGCCCTGTGGACCTCGTCAATTACGACATAATCGAAATGTTCCGGCTTGAAGCCATAAAGTATTTCATCCTTCGATAGTGTCTGTACAGTAGAGAATATGAAATCAGATCCTGTGCTCTTCGAACCCCCACTCAGAACCGACATCGACCTCTCAGTCCCGAATACCCTCCTGAAGCTTTCCATCGCTGCTTTAGCTATCTGTTCTCTGTGCACCACAAAAAGGAAACGCCTCGGATTGAATTTTCTGACATCAAAGGCTGAAAGATACGTCTTTCCGGTTCCTGTTGCCGAGATTACCAAAGCTTTGTCTCTTCCTGCATTCCTTGACTCATCCAAAGCTTCCAGTGCTGAAGACTGCATCTTGTTGGGCAGTATCCTCTGGAAATGGATCATTCCCTGATGCGAGGTCCTCTCAAGCTGTATCCTTGCCTCGGACTGATAATCATAGATTGCCTGATATTGTTCAAGATAGGCCTCATCGACCTTTACGGATTTTTTTGAGAGCTCCTCAAATTCATGCAGCGTTTCACGAAGTAGGGCTCCTTCATATGTGGAAGTTACCTTCAGGTTCCATTCCTTGTTGACGGAGAGTGCGCTTTGCGTGAGATTGCTGCTGCCGACTATTATTGTATATTCACTGCCCTTCCTGAATATGTAGCCCTTCGTATGCATTTTCCCCTGATCCTCTGTGACGATACCAAGGTCAATATTCCCAAAGCCCATAAGTTTCCGAAGAGCTGCCGGATCCGAAAAATTCTGGTACTGTGATGCGATTATTCGCCCCTTTACACCCTTTTCATCAAGCTCCTTAAGAGTCTCAATGAGTGAAGTCACACCGCTCTTAGTGACGAATGCCACTGAAAAAAGGAACTCATCACAGTCGGACAGTTCCGTAATTATGCTGGTGAGCACCTTCTCGCCTTTTTCATTGTCATTGACCAGAAGCCTCGGCCTGTAATTTGCAAGTGCAGGCATATTCCCATCTATGAATCCCTTGACCAGACCATCCCTAAGGCTATAAGCGCTTTCCATCCAAAACCTCACTGTCTTCAAGTGCAACGACTATCGGCACATCAGCCGGAGCCCAGTCAAGCTGCATCAGCTCGTTCTTTCTAAGCCATCTGAAATCAGAATGCTCATTCATCGTAAAGCTGCAGTCATCCACCCTACATATGAAGGCGTGCATTGTGATTGAAAAATCCGGATAATCATGGTGCACAGTCATAAAGTAGTCATCCTCAGATATCTGCACATCGATGTCCATCTCTTCCTTGAGCTCACGTACCAGTGCTTCGCTGTTTCTTTCTCCAACTTCTACCTTGCCTCCTGGAAACTCAAACTTCCTTGAAACATATTCATACTTGCTTTCGCCACGCTGCATGCAGAGGACCCTGCCATCGCAGACTATGATTCCGGCTACAACCTCAAATGATTTCATACATACACCTCGTAAAACCTTATGCTGCAATTATAACATATATAGGTGCTAACCGATCATATATCTGCAGCAATCATCGTTTTAGATATTACCTCAACTTCCAATCAACTAAGCCGCTTAATGAGGTTACATTTGACTTGAAAACCTCCTGATCTTTTTGGAAACAGACTCTCATTACTTTAGGCTTGAAGCAGCACAAAAAATAAAGTATGATATTGAGAGTTGAATATTTGCCACCGGGCAAAGTGATGCATGAGCATCCGTAACACATCGTTAGGTCTTTGAAGATGTGTAAGCGGGTGCTTGTTTATTTTTAATGGAGGTAAACATGGTATTTCGCAATCCTTTTAAAAATCTAAGTAAATTTGAGTGGTTTCTTTGGTCTACATCCATATTCACAATAGTCATTTCCTTTACAATCTCAGGAGGATTTCTTCCAATAACATTATCAGCTTCTATAATTGGAGTGACTGCATTGATATTCTTGGCAAAAGGAGATGTTTGGGGACAGCTGCTGACAGTCTTGTTCAGTCTGTTATACGCCCTTATCTCCCTAAAATATCGGTATTTTGGAGAAATGATAACCTACCTTGGAATGACTGCTCCAATTGCCATTCTCTCTGTAATTTCCTGGCTAAAGAATCCCTACTCCGGTACTGCTGAAGTAAGGGTTCATCAGCTTGTCAGCAAAGAGATATTTAGAATGTTAGCACTTACATCAATCGTAACCATTGCGTTCTACTATATTCTCGAACTGTTCAGCACAGCGAATTTGATTGTAAGTACAGTATCCATTGCAACAAGCTTCCTTGCTTCTTACTTGACGTTGCACCGCAGCCCGGCATACGCACTGGCTTTTGCCGCAAATGACATCGTGCTTATCATACTATGGGTTTTGGCTACTATAGAAGATGTGTCATACTTTCCTATGATTGCTAACTTTGTAATGTTTTTGCTAAATGATATCTACGGATTCTTCAATTGGCTAAAAATGAAACAGAGACAGAAATCTGATACTCAAAAAGCAGATGAACTTCCAAATTCCAACATTGGGTGAGTGTAATAGTATCCAACCCGTTGAATATGACAATCTATTTTCAAAAGAATACAGCAAATGATCCTGCGGATATTTGCCGCAGGATCATTGTTGTCTCAACCTGTTTCATTATCAGTAACGCACAATTCAAATATAAAAGGTCTACTAAGTTCGAAGTTGAAAATACTCGTTTCGAACCATCTTATCCGATTTGGCTTTTTATCTGGTTGGTTTAGTTAATCATATCAGATCCTTATTTGTAAGGAATATCGATTGGTTTTCCTTACAGCATTACAAAAACCTATCCTGTGAAAACGCTGTATGATATATCTGAAGGAATGAGTTTCCACTTCATGCTAAAAAGGTATCTCTTCATCAGATTCACCGCAGCCATCACCACTTATTCTCTCAAATGCATCTTCCCATATATAAGTACCATAAGGTGCTCCGCCTTCAGTGAAACCAGCTATGAAGTCCATGCCATACAGTTTCCCCATATACTCTTCATACTGTTCACAAGTCCAGGTATCTGAATTCAAATTCTTCTTTGGGGATTTCTTCCTTTTTGCCATTATATTACTTTTCCTTTCTAGGTATCAGTTCAGCGCTTTCCAGAGTTCATCCTTCAATGCCGATCTCCTGTAATTGGCGGCAATAATATTGTCATAATACTTTTTGAATTCATCATTATCATCCAGATAAGTGTGAATGTCTTTGATTACCGCACAATAGTATGCTGCTCTGGCATATCTGTTCCTCTGTGCCGCATCAATATGGAATTGCACCATATGCTTGAGAATTCCTATCGCATTTCTCAAAAGATCTTCCTTATCTTCCGGAGAAATTGGTTTCAAGATCATATCCACAATCCCTTCTATCTCTTTCTGCCTTATTGACTTAAGAAACTCATTGAGATTTGCCTGCCCTACATCTTCGGTACCGAGCGCCCTATATATTAATGATTTTGAAGCGTACTTCTGATAATCGTGTCGTGAAAAGATATCAGATTTCGATGCAGTATCTATGAGCCTTGAAGTGTAGCCTTCAAAAGACATTATCCTCAGTTTAGTAGCAATATAGTCGTATCTTTTCTCGGTTTCAACATGTTTAAGCATAC
>DIWI01000007.1 GCA_002428415.1 Clostridiaceae bacterium UBA6110 | reverse complement strand
TTGCCTCTTCCTGTATAGCTTCCTGTGCCTGCTTCTTTGTTCCTACGAAAAGAATGTCCTTGCCATCAGCTGCGACTTCCTTAACGAAGTTATACGCCTCGTCAACCTTCTTCACAGTCTTCTGCAGATCTATTATGTAGATCCCGTTCCTCTCTGTGAAAATGTAAGGAGCCATTTTGGGGTTCCATCTCCTTGTCTGGTGTCCGAAATGGACTCCAGCTTCGAGGAGCTGCTTCATTGAAATTACTGCCATTTTTTGTTACCTCCTGGTTTTTTAACTTCCACGGCCATCATCTTTCAGTAGAACCTCTTTCAAGGCACCACTACTAAAATCAGGACGTGTGTTTATTTTTATCCTCAAGTATTGTACCATATGCACCTAAGTCACGCAATAGGCAAGTTTCATTCACCAAATATGCAGGAGAACTTCAGAGATTTACGACCTCAGCTCCACCAAATACCTCTGCTGCAAAACCTGCTGCAACGCTGCGATGGCATTCCCTGTGGTCCTCTTCGCTGCAAAGCAGGCATGCACCGTCTATGATATCAGCATACTCCTTCAGAAGAACAACTCTCATATTCCTCTCATCGAGTATTTGCCTGAATTCATCCGAGAAGCTGTCCATGTCCAACCCTTTACTTTTTCTTCTGGCAAACAGCCCTTCATCAGGTGCGAACCTGACATCATGCCTGTAGCCTATCCCGAGTATCCTGGCTGCAAAATATTCCAGGTCATTGCCTTTGGCAAAGCCGGCAAGCTGCGAGGTATTTTTTAGCCTTATATCGAGAAGATACTTTACATTGTTTTTTCTGAGAAGTTCAAAAAAGGTTTCTGCGGACTTCCTGTTTGACCCTATGGTGAATATCCTCATGATAAACCACCTCCCGACTGAGAGTTCAAGCCCGGCCGAAGCTCACTTCAGGCCGGGCTTTGCAATTGATGGATCATTTAAAATCAATACTATTTCTTGTCTATCCCAAGCCTGTCGAGAAGCTTGTCATTCAGGATCGTTATCCTTGTTCCCTTCATTCCAAGCGACCTTGACTTTATGACGCCTGCGCTTTCAAATTTCCTGAGAGCATTGACTATTACCGATCTTGTTATGCCGACCTTGTCCGCAATCCTTGATGCAACGAGGAGTCCCTCGTTACCGTCCAACTCCCTGAATATGTGGTTTACAGCTTCTCTCTCGCTATAGGAGAGAGTATCGATCGCCAGTTCGACAACTGCTGTCTTCCTGAGGTCCTCTTCGATCTCGATCTGCTTTGACCTTAGAATCTCAAGGCCGATTATGGTTGCTGAATACTCTGCGAGTACCAGGTCGTCATCATCGAATGGCTCCAGGATACTTACAAGTATCAGAGTACCGAGTCTTTCCCTGTTTCCGTTTATAGGTACTATAGTAGTAAATTTTGACTGATTGTCGTACTCCTTTTCGAAGTTAAGCACTTCCCTGTCTTTGGGCTCGAGATTCGAAAGAGTCTCGCTTACCCTTAGAAGCACTTCATTGTACGACTCATTGAATCTCTTCTCATCCAGTATGTATGAGAACTCATCATTTGTTGTGAAGGCATTCCGAAGATTGAGACCAAGTATCTTTCCCCTTCTTGATACGACATAGACATCAGCCTCAAGCTCTTCGCTAAGTATATGGCAGATATCGTCAAAGACTACGGGATCGGTACCAGATTTCTGAAGTATCTTGTTTAGCTTCCTTGTTTTGTTTAGCAGTGACATGTGCGACCTCCTCAAACAAATCTCATGATTTATAATAATTAGAAAATTTAGAATTATTCTAGTTTCCTTAAAAATAATAACATATTATCAAATAATATACAATGCATTATTTTATATTGGCCTTGATTTTCAGTAATATTCATTCAATATCCAAAAATTTGGAATTGTTCAGAATAGATGGGAATGACCTTTGAGATACAATTTTATGCGCAAAAATAGGACGGTATTACCGTCCCATTCCTTACTTTTCCAACTTCACCTTGTTCTTGCAGGTTTCTACGGAACATTCGAGATATGCCCCATCCTTCTTGGTGTATTTCTTATACTGCAATCCGCCGCAAACAGCGCATTTTTCCTTGACTGGCTCATACCAGCTGACATAGTCGCATTCCGGGTATCTGGAACAGCCATAGAAACGTCTGCCCTTCCTGGATTTCCTTGCGAGCACTTCGCCATCAGTGCATTTCGGACACGGAACATCCAGCTTCTCAACGATTGGCTTTGTGTTTGTACATTCCGGATAGCCCGAGCAAGCAAGGAACTTGCCGAATCTGCCGTTCTTTATCACAAAGTGCTTTCCGCATTTTTCGCATATTTCATCGGTGACCTCATCCTCGATGGTGATCTTGGATACCTTGCTCTCAGCTTCTTCGATGTCCTTCTTAAGCGGCAGATAGAAGCTTTCAACTACATCTGTCCACTTTGTTCCGCCTTCCTCTATCAAGTCAAGCTTCTCTTCTATCGAAGCTGTGAATTCCACATCGACTACATCCTTGAAATGCTCGGACATGATCGAGTTGACTATCTTTCCCAGCTCAGTCGGCAGAAGGTTCTTCTTCTCCCTTTCAACGTACTGCCTGTCAAGCAGAGTCGATATGGTAGGCGCATATGTGGAAGGCCTTCCGATTCCGAGTTCCTCGAGGGTCTTTACGAACGATGCCTCAGTGAACCTTGGAGGTGGCTGAGTGAAGTGCTGTTCAGGAAGGACCTTGTCCTTCTTCAGAATCTCACCTTCCTCAAGGTCAGGGATCATGGTGTTCTCTTCCTCATCATCATTCTTGTATTCATATAGCTTCATGAAACCGTCAAATGCGACAGATGACCCGCTTGCTCTCAGGATGTAGCTTCCGTTTTCAACCTCAAGGCTGACAGTATCGATTTTCGCAGATTCCATCTGACTTGCGAGGAACCTTTCCCAAATGAGCCTGTAAAGCTTAAGCTCCTCATCCTTGAGGCTTCCCTTTACGACATCAGGTGTCAGAGCCACATTGGATGGCCTTATTGCTTCATGCGCATCCTGCGCTCCCTTCTTGCCCTTGTATGTCTTAGGGACTGAAGGGTAGTATTCAGGACCGAATGTATCCAGTATGAAATCCCTGGCCATGGCCTGGGCTTCATTGGATATCCTTACAGAGTCCGTTCTCATGTATGTTATGAGTCCTACTGTTCCATGTCCTTTTACATCTACACCCTCATAAAGCCTCTGGGCTACTCCCATAGTCCTTTTTGTCTGGAAGTTCAGTCTTCTGGACGCTTCCTGCTGGAGTGTGGAGGTTATGAAAGGAGGCAGAGGATTCTTCGCCTTCTGGCCTTTCTTGAGGCTTTTGACCCTGAATTCGCCCTTTTCAAGCTCCTTCCTGATGGCCTCAGCTTCCTTTGCATTGGAAATCTCGACCTTCTTTCCATTCTTGGTGGACAGCCTGGTCTTGATCTTCTTTGCAGCCTTTGTGAGGAGTGCATCTATGGTCCAGTATTCCTTGCTTTCAAAATTTCCAATTTCAGTCTCTCTGTCGCATATGAGCTTAAGAGCCGCTGACTGTACCCTTCCTGCACTCAGTCCCCATTTGACGTTTTTCCAGAGTATGGGACTTATCTCATATCCCACAAGCCTGTCCAGAATCCTTCTAGCCTGCTGTGCGTCGAAAAGGTTCTCGTTTATCGGCCTTGCATGCTTGATTGAGTTCTTTACAGCATCCTTGGTGATCTCATTGAACTCGATCCTTACCTTCTGCTTGGGATCAAGCTTAAGGATTTCGGCAAGATGATAGCTTATGGCTTCCCCTTCACGATCAGGGTCAGTTGCAAGATAAACGATATCGGATTTCTTTGCCTGTTTCTTCAGATTGTCGATGAGGTCGCCTTTTCCCCTGATTGTAATGTACTTTGGCTCGAAATTATTGTCGACATTGACTCCAAGCTGACTTTTAGGAAGGTCCCTAATATGTCCCATGGATGCCTCGACTACATAGTCCTTGCCCAGATATTTCTTTATGGTCTTGGCTTTAGCCGGTGATTCAACTATGACGAGTTTCTGGCTCATTCGTTTCCCCTTTGTCCTGTCCATGGTATATTACGACAGCAAGTTTGCGGGCGATATCGAAATACCGCAATTTATTCCATATTCTATACCATGGTTTCAAAATTGTCAAAAATTTGGCATTATATTTTTCTGAAAATTATTCTTGAATCCCCGACAGGTTCGACACTGAAAGATTTCCGAGACTGAAATATATACCTTTCAATGATATCCTGCTGCAATCCGGTGATCCTTGAAACGAAAGTCTTTTCTACAGGAATGTCTAAAAGTCCGATGTCCTCCATCCTCCAGCCTATACATTCAGGATTAAAGGAAATAAGGTCAGCTGCAAGCTCCGACGGATGGGAGAGAAGCCTTGCACCCATCTGGATCAGCTGATGGACTCCCCTTGAGCCTTCACTTCGGATGTCTCCCGGCACAGCATAGACTCTCCTGTTCCATTCCTCAGCGTATGCTGCGGTATGAAGACTTCCGCTCTTATCTTTAGCCTCTGCAACCACCACCGCTGACGCCAGGGCTGCTATTATCCTGTTTCTCATGGGGAATGTCCATTTTTTAGGTTTGAATCCAGGCGGATATTCACTTATCAGCACCCCGTTTTCAGCAATCGAATTGAAAAGCCTTCTGTTTTCGGCAGGATAAGCCACATCCACTCCACAGCCAAGTATACATGCACTTTTACCTTCATTATATAATGCAGCGAGGTGGGCTTCAGTATCCACTCCTCTGGCACCTCCGCTCACAATGCAGGCTCCGCAGCGGGACGCAGCCGAAGATGCCATCCTTGCCGCGAACCTTCCATACTCTGAGCAGTCCCTTGAGCCGACGACAGCGATACATGACCTTTCCACGACTGACAGGTCCCCCCTGTAATATAGGACCATCGGTGGTGATTCCATCATGTACAGCTGCTCAGGATAATCAGGGTCACCGACTGCAGTCACTTTAGCTCCTGCCTTCTTCGCAAGGCTTAGCGCTTCAGAAGCTTCCCTTTCAGCTGCACTTCCGTCATATGGAGTCCTGCGCTCCATGATCAGTCTTTCCTTTTCTGAGTATGGGGCAGACGAGAGAGCTATGGCTAGCCTTATTTTTCTATCTAGAGACATGGCGGATTCCCTGTCCATGAAAATACCTCCTGCAAGCATGATATTTCCATTATGCCTTCAGGAGGTATCCTTATTCATTCGTATCTGATTTTGCAAGTATGCCTGTAAGGAAGCTCATCCTGTGGATCGGACATGGTCCCAGCCTTTTCAGGGCATCTATATGCACCTGGCTTCCGTAGCCCACATTGGAATCAAATCCATACTCCGGATAATAAAGGTTCATGTTTTCCATTATCCTGTCCCTGTGGACCTTTGCAATTATCGAAGCGCACGCTATGGCTGCGCTCTTCGTATCGCCCTTAATGACAGCTGTGTTCCTGCCCCTGAAGTCCTTAATGGGATATCCGTCGGAAAGGACCATGTCGACCTTCATATCGATCTGCCTTAGTGACCCTCTGAACACTTCATGGTTGCAATAGGATATTCCGATCCTGTCAATATCAAGGTTGCTCATCTCATAAATGGCGAAGGCTTCAGCCTGTTCCTTTATCTTCTCGAAAAGCTCTTCTCTCTTCTTCCTTGAAAGCTTTTTGGAGTCGTTGATTTCAAGTATGAGTGATGAATCAGGACTGTCGGTCCTAAGGACTACAGCAGCACCTACTATAGGACCTGCCAGGGGACCCCTTCCAACTTCATCGACACCTGCGACAAGATTGCCGAAGCCCGCATCAAAAGCATACATACCCCTCACACGCGCTGTTTCCGCCTTCATCTTCTCTTCTTCCCTCATTATGAAGCTGCAGAGTTCCCTTACAGAGGACCTGCTGTCGCTGCCAAGTACATCCATCCAATAGTCCTTGTCAACAAGCAGCTGCCTGAAATTGTCCTTCACGAATCGCGAGACCTCAGAAGCCTTCATCCCGCCGATTCCGATTTCATTCTTCATCCTGCTCATCCTGTTCATCCTCTTCCTCAGGCCACTCGAGGGTTATGTTGCCAAGCTTGTTGCCCCTGAACTCATCCAGGAGCATCACAGCAACCCTGTTGTAGTCAATGTCGCCTTTGGCCATGATGCAGCCGCGCTTCCTTGCTATTTTCTCCATAGTCTCCAGTGCATCCAGAGAGATGGAGTCGATCTTGTACCTCTCAAGGAGCCTGTCTCCGTAATGCTTTGAAAGCCTCTCCACAAGCCTCAGGGCAAGGGTCTCAATGTCCATGATTTCGTCCTTTATTGCGCCTGTGAATGCCAGGTTAAGGGATGTCTTCTCATCCTCGAACTTCGGCCAGAGGATACCTGGAGTATCAAGCAGCTCTATGCCTTCCTTCGTCTTTATCCACTGCTTGTTCTTGGTTACGCCAGGCCTGTCACCGACCTTGGCGATTGATGCCTTTGCCATCTTGTTGATGAATGAAGACTTGCCGACATTGGGTATCCCTACAACCATGACACGCATGGTGTAATTCACTATCCCTCTGTTCCTGCTCCTCTCCAGCTTTTCATGAAGAAGCTCAGTAAGTGCAGGCTTTATGGAATTAAGTCCCTGTCCGGTAAGCGAGTTCACTTCAAGTACCCTTGTGGTATCATTCTCCAGCTTCCTTATCCATCTTCTGGT
>DIWI01000032.1 GCA_002428415.1 Clostridiaceae bacterium UBA6110 | reverse complement strand
TTCTCTTTTCAAAAAATGCCTTTATCCCTTCGATCTGGTCCCGGGATTCGAAGTTCGGTGCGGAATAATCACTTTCCAGTGTTATCCCTTCCTCAAGCTCCATGTCGACGCCCTTCTCCACAAGCATCTTGATCTTCGCTATCGCATTCGGTGAATTCCTGACCATCATATCAGCGAGTTCAATCGCCTTGCCCATCAGTTCTTCAAGCGGATATACGTGGTTCACCAGTCCCATTTCCAATGCTTCCTGAGCCTTCACTCTTTTCCCGGTGAACAGCATCTCTTTGGCATTTGACTTGCCAACTGTCCTTGGAAGCCTTTGTGTCCCTGAAAATCCGGGAATTATGCCCAGGGAAGCCTCCGGGAACGAAAATGATGCTTTTTCACTTGCAAGCCTGATATCTGTGCAGAGCGCGAGCTCCAGTCCACCTCCGAAGCAGAATCCGTTGACTGCTGCTATCGTCGGGATCTCCAGAAGCTCAAGCCTTCTGAAAAGGCTCGTCCCCCTGTCTATAAATGCCCTTGCATCCTTGTCCCTCAGGTCCTTCATTTCATCAAGGTCAGCTCCAGATATGAATGCCTTGCCGTTTCCTGTGAATATGATGACCCTTATGTCAAGGTCCTTTTCAAAACGGTCAATTGCTTCCTCCAGTTCCTTAAGCACTCCTGTATTCAGTGCGTTCAGTGCTTCAGGCCTGTCAAAGGTGATTATTCCAATTGAATCTCTCTTTTCAACCAACATCTCTTTACCTCCAAACACCTTCTGTTGAAGGTATTCCTACCTTCAATCCACTACGGGAGCCTTCTATTTAAGCTCATCCTTGAGTCCCATTAGACTTTCGCTGAACAGCCTTGCATCCATGGTCTTCAAGTCATCTGATACGAAAGGCTTGTATGCCATCTGGCCTATGATGTCCTTCTCAACGTCTATGCCCGGCGCCACCTCGATGAGCGTGAGGCCTTCAGTTCCATATTTGAATACGCATCTCTCTGTGACAATAAGGACTTCCTGTCCGAACTTCGCAACCATGTCAGCACTGAAGGTTATCTGCTCTATATCATGAAGGAACTTCTTCTGTTTTCCTTCTTTGACAATTACAAGCTTTCCATCAACAATTTCTTCAGTAAGTCCACCGGCAGTAAGTGTTCCGCAGAATACTATCTTCTTCGTGCACTGGCTGATGTCGATGAATCCGCCGCAGCCTGCAATCTTTGGTCCGAACTTGCTTACATTGATGTTTCCTTTGGGGTCAATCTCCGCAAAGCCTAGGAATGTAACATCAAGGCCACCGCCATTGTAGAAGTCGAACTGTGATGTCATCGGAAGTGATGCCCATGCGTTTACAGCCGATCCAAAGCTGTTTCCACCCTGTGGTATTCCTCCTATGAGCCCTGACTCAATAGTGAGTACAAGGTCATTTCCAAAGCCCTCTTCATTCGCCACGCTGGCTACACCTTCAGGTATCCCTATTCCAAGGTTTACAACTGCATTGGCATTAAGCTCCATGGCTGCCCTTCTTGCGATTATCTTCCTGTTGTCCAGAGGCATTCCCTTGAACGCTGTTCCGCCCTGCTTGTAGTAGCCTGCAAGTATAGGATCGTATACAGTTCCAGGAGTCATCCTGTGATGCTTCTCAACATTGGAGCAAACGACTATCTTGTCAACGAATACTCCAGGTATATGAACCTTGTTCCTGGGCATAGAGGCTGAATTCACGTAGTTCTTGACCTGTACGATAACCTTTCCTCCGCATGCCTTGACAGCCATTGCAATGTCAAGGGCGTCGATATACGATGATTCCTCTTCGAAGGATATGTTTCCATGCTCGTCTGCGGTTGTTCCTCTTACTATTCCAATATTGAACTTCGGAGCCTTGTACAGCAGATGCTCTTCACCAAGCACATCGATAAGCTCGACCATGTTTTCAGTTGTTACAGAATTCATCTTTGCGCCTAGCTGCCTTGGATCCATGTATGTGTTAAGGCCGACCTTTGTGATCTCCCCTATCTTTCCGGCTGCTGCTGCCCTGTATAGATGGCAGATAACTCCCTGAGGAAGGTTATAGCATTCGATCTTGTTCTCATTGACCATGCTTATCATTCCCTGATTGTTTGCGAAATGGCCTGTTATGTATCTCTTCAAAAGCCCTTCATGTGTAAGCCTTAGTGTACCTGCAGTCTTGTAGTCTGAAATGCCTGCTGCCTGCATAAGGGTAAGGTTCCTCGGCGAACCTGTTGTAAGGAACTTCTCCTCTATGGTCGCATATATCTCATCAGCTGCTGTTGCAAGCATGAAACCTGATATTGCAACAACGTCACCATCCTTAATGAGTTCAATTGCATCCTTTGCGCTTGTAAGCTTGTTCATTCTATACCTCCCTCGAAAGTATGCCTTAACCGATTGGCTGCATGTTTGCGCCTTCTGATAAATAAAATTTTGTCAAACATGGGCGCCATCTTCCTGTTTTTGAAGTTTAAACACCATATATGTCAGACGCATTCTTTGCTTGTTTTCAATCCAATACTTTTTTTGCTTGAGCTCCAATTTTATAGCATGTTGAAAGGCAAGTTTAGAGCTTATGCCGCTTGCCTTTCTCTGAACCATCCGATACAGGCTGTCCAGTCATCAACATGCATATAAACAAATTATGTGGACGCTATTTTTTACTTGTGTCGAACCAGCCCTTGCCGCCTGTCTTTTTGCCAAGGCGTCCTGCGTTTATCATCCTCTTCAATGATACCGGCGGTGCCCACTTGTCCTGTCCGAATTCATTATAAAGGTATACCAGTGAATCATATGAAATGTCGAGTCCTGTGAAGTCCATCAGCGTGAATGGTCCCATTGGATGATTAAGTCCAAGCGTCATCGCCTTGTCGATGTCCTCAAGTGATGCAATCCCTTCCTCATATACAAGCTGAGCTTCCTTGAACTGGATCAGCATGAGCCTGTTGACAACGAATCCTGGAACATCCTTCTTGACTTCGATCGATTCCTTGCCGATTGCCCTCACATATTCCTGAAGGGACTTTATGGTCTCATCGCTTGTGTAGTAGCCTCGGATGAGCTCAACGAGCCTCATTACCTGAGCCGGATTGAAGAAATGCACTCCTGCAAATGCCTCAGGCCTCTTTACTGATGTAGCAAGCTTTGTGATCGACATAGTGGAAGTGTTGGATGCCAATATGGTATCTGGTTTGACTATTGAATCCAACTGAGCAAAAACCTTCATCTTCAGGTCAAGATTTTCAACTACAGCTTCGATTACAAGGTCAGTATCCTTCATAGCATTGATGTCAGTGGTGAAGGTCATCCTTCCCAGTGTCTCCGCTTTGAGCTCTTCAGTAGCCTTCCCTTTTTGTATTGACTTATCGAACAATGCAGCAATATTGTCTCTTGATCTTCCGATTGCAGCTTCAGCGATGTCATATACTACTACTTCGTAGCCACTCTGTGCAGATACATGGGCTATTCCGGTACCCATTGCACCAGATCCAACAACACCAATCTTTTTGATTTCCATTTTTTACCTCCAAACATTATGTGCTCTGAGTGGTCCGGTAATCAGGCTATTGCCTGATTACCGTCATTTCATTTCACCTTGATAGTTTAGTAACTGTAATGGTTGTTATACGATTCCGAATGATGCAAGCAGTATTGCAACAACAAGTCCGCAGAAAGGAACTATACAGGTGGATATGAATATTCCTGGGTAGCCTTCCTTGAACGTGAGTCCTGTTACTGCAAGGAATGTTACGTTAGGGCCTGCATGTGGAAGTGAGTCAAGAACTCCAGCTGATATTGCCGCAATTCTATGAAGAACCTGAGGATTCATACCAGTCGCAAGGAATCCTTTCGACATTGATTCCATGAATATTGTAATACCTGCAGATGATGATCCTGTTACAGCTGCGACCACGTTTACTGCAAATGCAACTGATATCAGTGCAGGGAGTGAAGTCGTTGTAGCGAAGGTTACGAAGGACTGGAATGCAGGAACCATTCTTATAGCTCCGCCAAGACCTACAACTGATGCTGTGTTCAGTATCGCCCTGATGCTTCCGTTTCCGCTGGTTGTAAGTGCTTCCTTCCTCTCCTTGATCTTGTTCCAGAAAAGTCCGTAGCCAACAAGTGCTCCTGCAAACAGTGCTATTATTACAGTGAAGGTCGATGGGAGTCCTATCTTAAGGAATCTTTCACCGAGTATTATTCCGATGATGAATATCAGAGGAATTAACGAAAGTCCGAAGCTGGGGAGTGCCTTGATTTCCTCAGCACTAAGCTCTCTGACCACGTCATTCGGACCTGGTACGAAGTGCTCGCCGTTTGCCTTCAT
>DIWI01000087.1 GCA_002428415.1 Clostridiaceae bacterium UBA6110 | reverse complement strand
TTGCCTAAGAAATATCTCAAATCACTGATTCTTAACATATCATCAATAATACCGATTATTTTTAACATTACGGTAAATTGTTCTTTGAATTTTCCGGATATTGATAAACATTTGTACTCCGGAGGGGCACATCATCATCAAAAACGCGAATGATTCCCACATTTTTCTGAAAAATATTAATAAAATATTTTTCAAATGAGCCAAGTGGTATACTGAAAATATGTAAAATACACTCTTATTCCGAAAGGAGATCAGAACGTGACAGACACAGAGCTCATAGAAAGACTTTCTAACGCCTTCGGGCCTTCCGGATTCGAGGAGGAGGTTGTTTCAATCATTAGGGAATCCCTGGAAGGCTTCAATCATGCAACGGACCCGATGAACAACCTGTATGTTTCACTTAAGACCAACAAAGGTGACAGACCGGTAGTCATGCTTGATGCACATCTGGACGAGGTAGGCTTCATGGTCCAGTACATAAGCAGGAATGGTCTCATAGGTTTTGTTAACCTTGGAGGATGGGTCGCTTCAAACGTTCCTGCCCACAAGGTGCTTATCAGGAACTCCACGGGCGAAATGATACCAGGGATAATAACCTCCAGACCTCCACACTTTATGACCGATGCTGAGAAGTCCTCTGTGCCTGACTTCGAGTCCATGATGATCGATGTGGGTGCAAGAAGCTACGATGAAGTTATCGGATGCTTTGGCATACACCCAGGAGACCCGGTTGCTCCAGATGTGACGTTTGAAACCACAAGGAACGGATTCCTTATGGGAAAGGCATTCGACAACAGGCTTGGATGCTACGCAATCATCGAGACTCTGAGAAGATTAAAGGATTCAGAGCTAAATGTTGATGTCATCGGCTGCTTTGCATCCCAGGAAGAGGTAGGCATGCGAGGAGCCGAAGTTACAGGCAAGATTGCAAAGCCTGACCTCGCGATAGTGTTCGAGGGATCTCCCGCAGATGATTTTCTGTCTGACAGGGAAAAAGCTCAGGGGGTTCTCGGAAATGGCACACAGATAAGGCATTTTGACCAGAGCTATGTAAGTAACCCAAAATTTATTGCGTACGCCAAAGCTATAGCTGAAGACTCAGGAATACAATACCAATCTGCTGTAAGAAGGCGAGGCTCCACAGATGCAGGAAGGATCCATGTCTCACATAAGGCGGTGCCTGTACTTGTGCTTGGAATTCCTTCAAGGTACGTCCATACCCATTACAACTACGCCTGCCCTGATGAAATAAAAGCGACGATAAGCCTTGCGGTGGAATCAATAAGAAGGCTTTCAGAGGAAAGCGTCTCAAGTCTGACACAAAGGTGATTTGCTAATTTTACGAACATTTTTCAAAAAATCTTGATTATCGTTCACTAATTTAGTATCATGTATTCAATAAGGAATCTCTCATATAATTCTCGTGATATGGACGGGAAGTTTCTACGAGGCGGCCATTAACCGCCTGGCTATGGGTGTTTTCAGCATACGGATGCAAAGGGGTATCCCCTTGTTTCCTGTGCCCGAAAACCGGACCCATCGCCTGATGGATCCGGTTTTTAATTTGCCAGTCACAATTATTCGATAGATGTAACCACTTGCAGCGCGCCATGGCGACCCCACGGGTAAGCCCGGCCATGGCGCAAAACCCCTTTGCCGTCCCGGCGCTGACCCCCCGGGCGGCTTTCTTTTAACCAAGCATCTCAAACCAGGTAGTAATAAACCCGCTCAATCATCAGACCTAAATGACGGTTCAAAGAAAACAGTTAAAAAATAACGTACACTTTTCAAAAAGGTACTTGCTATGTTCGTAAATAAAGATTAAAATTATAAACATTCAAATTGTGTGTGAGGTGTGGACGTATGTACGCTATAAAAACATTGAACAGTATTTCAGAAAAGGGAACTAAGCTTTTCACAAGCGAGTATGACCTCTCAGGAGAAGGCAAGGCAGACGGAATACTCCTCAGAAGCTACAGTATGCATGGAATGGAGCTTGATGATACCGTCAAGGTTATTGCCAGGGCAGGAGCCGGAGTCAACAACATACCTATAGAGGAATATGCTGAAAAGGGCATCGTTGTCTGCAACACTCCCGGCGCAAACGCAAATGCCGTAAAGGAGCTTGTGCTTCTTGGACTGCTCATGTCTTCGAGAAATGTAGTGGACGCAGTTGACTGGGTAAGGTCAATAAAGGATAAGGACGATGCTGAAAAGATCGTCGAGAAGGAAAAGGGACGATTCACCGGACAGGAGCTGACCGGAAAGAAGATTGGAATAATAGGGCTTGGAGCCATAGGAGCACTAGTCGCAAACCTCTGCACATCCCTGAAGATGGATGTCTATGGCTATGACCCGTTCATATCGGTCAGTGCCGCATGGGGTCTGAGCTACAAGGTCAAGAGAGTCGAGAATGTCGATATGATTCTGAACAGCTGCGATTATGTATCGCTTCATGTTCCCCTCATAGAGCAGACAAAGAACATAATCACTGCAGAAAGGCTGAAGAATGCGAAAAAGGGCCTTATACTCCTTAACTTCGCAAGAGGAGGCCTGGTACCTGAAGCTGCCATCAAGGAAGCTCTGGAAATCGGCAGCGTATCGACTTATGTCACCGACTTCCCAAACAGCACTCTTCTCAATATGAAGAATGTATTGTGCATACCGCATCTCGGAGCATCCACCGAGGAATCAGAGGAAAACTGCGCTATCATGGCAGTCAATGCAACCATGGAATTCCTCGAGAACGGAAACATAGTAAACTCCGTGAACTATCCGGAGTGCTGCATGGGTCCGGCAGAAAAGAGGGACAGGATAGCCATCTGCAACAGGAACATACCTAATATGCTCGGACAGATTTCAGGCATACTTGCTGATAAAGGCATGAACATAGCTGAAATGAAGAACCAGTCAAAGGGCAACTATGCATATACACTTATTGACACCGACAGCGAGGTTGACGAGGACACACTTGACAGACTTAAGTCTATTGAGGGTGTCATCAGGGTCAGGCTTATCAAAGCCAGAAACAAAACCAGCTGACATTAATTTCGTTATCCCCAACCTTCCGGATAAGTATAGAAACACCGGTGGACCTGCCGTCTACCGGTGTTTCATGCGTCTCTGATTATTTCCTGTCCCCATTTCTCAAGCCTTTATCAGGTCACCTTCCGGAACCCTTAGCTTCAATTTCGAGAAGCTTCCTTTTTGCTTCAAGTCCCCCCGAATACCCGGTAAGACTTCCATTCGAACCCACAACCCTGTGGCACGGTATGAAAATCGGAAGAGCGTTCCTGTTGTTGGCTGCCCCGATAGCCCTTACAGCTTTCGGCTTTCCTACAGCTTCTGCTATTTGAGCGTATGTCCTTGTCTCTCCATATGGAATATTTTCAAGCTCCTTCCATACCTTCTCCTGAAATTCAGTCCCTTCGACCAGCAATGGCAGGTCGAAGGCTTTTCTGATCCCCAAAAGATATTCGTCAATCTGGCCATAGGCCTTCTTCAATAACCTGGTTTCTGCCATTTCAGCTCCCTGCAGCACATCATTCCCGAATACGACATCTGTGATGTACCCATCCTCCTCAGCTATTCCAATTTGCCCTATTTCGGTTTTGTAGTAAAATAACTTCTTCATCATACACCCCCACCCTCATTATATGCCCACAGGCAATTCCTATTCAGATAACCTGAAAAAGAGACTATTGACTTTATATAGTTATTTCAATATCCATTCAACATCGTATGTCTTCTTATTCAATATGGATTATAATGTAATCAGGGAATATATTGTGATATTCCTTATTCTTGAAATCTGGAGGTGATGCCAATGATAACAATAAACATAAAATCTGAGGCTGATACCGTAAAGGGTCAAGGCGTGCTGTCATCCCATGATGAGCAGCTTCAGCTTGTCAGAAGCACCCTATCAGATACCTTCGAGTTTTATGACAACACAAACAAGGTATGCGATATCACGCATTTCCAGACGGTTAACTTCACCTACCTGCTCCGCTTCTTCATATACAAGAGAAAAGGCAGGACTGTGGCTCATGTGCACTTTCTGCCGGAAACCCTGGATAAGAGCCTTAACCTGCCATGGATAGCAAGGAAGGTATTCTACTGGTACCTGATACGGTTTTACAGGAGCGCGGACTACCTGGTGACAGTCAACCCATATTTTATCAATGCAATCGGCAGATATGGTATAGACAGCGCCCATGTCAGATACATACCCAACTTCGTGTCATCAGACAATTTCCATCCAATGGCTGAAAGCAAAGATGAGCTCCGAAGGATGTTCTCACTTCCTGAAAGCAAATTCACCGTTCTTTGTGTCGGCCAGCTCCAGGAAAGAAAAGGAGTAGTGGACTTCGTCGAAACTGCAAGAAGAATGCCTGATGTCGAATTCGTATGGGCTGGAGATTTCTCCTTCGGTGTAATTTCTTCAGGCTATTCATGCATAAAGGAGCTTGTAGCATCTCATCCTCCCAATGTTCATTTTCTGGGCCTTGTCGAACATGAAAGGATGAACAGCCTCTATAACCTTTCTGATGTGATGTTCCTGCCGTCATACGATGAGCTGTTTCCAATGACCGTACTCGAGTCAATGAGCTGCCATATACCGGTGCTCCTTCGGGACCTTCCTGAATACAAGAGCGTGCTCTTTGATTTCTATCTAAAGGGCTCAGACATCCCCGACTTCGTCGGCCAGCTTGGAAAGCTCAAAAACGACTATACCTATATGGAAAAGGCTTCATCCATGTCTGAAGAAGGTGCAAAATACTACAGCAGCAAAAGGATATCAGATGAATGGCGAAAATTCTACCTTGAAGTCTACAATTCGAGAAGGTAATGAGTCCCGCACGTTAAAGTGCGGGACTCCATTGATCATTCCATCATTTTCTTCATGAACACGCCTACGCCCTTACCGAGTTCTGTATGTTTTCCAAGCCTGTAAAGGGTCCTCTCTATTGCAGCTATGGCTGATACCGAGTCATGCATGTCTATGTTACCCATGTGCCCCAGTCTGAACATCCTGCCTGCATATGCTCCGAGACCCCCCGCTACGAATACCCCTTCCTCTGAAAGTGTATTCCTGAACTCAAGGTCATCAATACCTTCAGGGTATATCAGGTTGGAAAGAGTAACAGCCCTCACGCCTTCTTCAGCAAGTATACTGAAGCCAAGAGCTTCCATTGCAGCCTGAGTTGCTGCTGCTACCTTCCTGTGCCTCTCCTGCCTGGCCTCAAGACCTTCTTCATTGATGATCCTTACTGCATCCTTCAGAGCCCAGATAAGATTGACTGCAGGTGTCGCGAAATACTTCGCTGGATTTTCCATGATCGGCATCCATTTTTCAAAGTCTATGTAGAATTCAGGGATTGTCCCCAGCTGCTTCCTTCGTTCAAGAGCTTTTTTCCCTGCCCAAACTATGGCTAGTCCCGGGCTTACACCGAATGCCTTCTGTGAACCTGTAAGCAGGATATCTATTCCCATTCCAGCCAAATCTTCAGGTTCAGCAGCAGATGCACAGACACCGTCTACAATATAGATCGTATCAGGATACTTACTCATGACTTCGCCGATTTTTGCAACTGGAGCACAGACTCCTGTCGCTGTGTCTACATGTGTTACCGTAATAGCAGCATATTTCTTTTCAGATAGCTTCCTGTCAATCTCTTCGACGGGAACAGCCTGGCCCCATTCGCTGGCAAGCACGTCAACATTAAGTCCCTTCCGCTGGCAAAGGTCTATGAATCTGTCTCCGAAGAAGCCATGTGAGACAAGCAGTACGTTGTCACCCCGTTTGGTTGCATTCGCAACTGCCATTTCCATGGCCATAGTTCCGGTGCCAGCTACCACAAACACCTCTCCATCGGTATTCATCATGACCTTCAGGTCTTCGATGAGCCCCTTGAAGTCCCTGACGAACAGCGGATCTCCGAAAGCCGTGGTCTCCCTTCCCATTTCATTCTGAGTAGACCGAGCAACCGGTGTCGGTCCTGGAATCATAATGAGCTTCCTGTTCTTCAATTGACATCCCTCCAATATTATTTTCACGACCGATATCGTCATTGTTCCCATGACAATACAAGTCTATACCTCATCCCCCTGATTATATCACCAAATGTAAACCATATCATCACCGGAATGCAATCTGACCAATAATTGTACGGTATGGAAAATGGTATGGAATTACGCAGTCCGCAGTACTATAATTGGCTTGAGAATATATGCGAAAGGTGGTAATTTCATGGCACTTAAAGCAGCATTCATTTTCCTTGCACCTGGAGCAGATCCTGCTGCCCATCGCTCTGTTGTTGTCACACCTGCCGTCACCCTTACTGTTGTTGGCGTGCCTGATTACAAGGAAGCAGAAGCTGTCGCAAAGGCGCTTGTCGATGAAGGGAATGTGGCTATAGAGCTTTGCGGAGGTTTTGGAATCGAAGGCACAGCATCTGTCAAGAAAGCAGTTCAGGGAAAAGCTGCCATAGGTGTTGTCCGCTTCGACAATCATCCAGGACTTGAATTCAAGAGTGGAGATGACATATTCTAAAAGATTAAACCTCAGAATATTACATTATTTCTTTAAATGCAAAAAGCGGCCAATAAGCCGCTTTTTGTTTCTACCTTCAGATTTATTCTGTTAGATGATCTCAAACCGTTCTATCTTTCCTTCACTATCTATAGAAATAGAACCCGCAAAGCTTGATCTGTCGCCAAGGACAAGTGGTGTTATCTTCAGATAATATTCGCTAATACCCTCTTTATGGAAGCTTTCATCGATTTCACACCACTCAAGGTCTCCTTCACTTCCAGACCTCAGCTCTCCTGAAAAGTCATCCGTTTTGAAATAAAACGTGATTACCTCGAAATCCCTTCCCTCCATATGGTTATGGACCACACCCCTGAATTCAATGTGTCCGACATTAAGGTTCGTCTCCTCTGCCACCTCTCGTCTGCATGCAGCTATCAAATCTTCCCCGGCTTCCTTCTTTCCTCCTACGACAGTATATTCATTGTAGGATGGTGGATTTCCTCTCCTTATGAGAAGCACTTTATCGTCCTTCACAATGTAGCAGAAAACCACTGCCACAACATAAGCGTACCGCTTCATCACTCTGTCCCATCTTTCTTCAGGCTTTTTCTCTTCAATAATATCCATAGTCTCTCCTTTGAAATCCAAACTGATTACCTTTACTTTCCCACCAATTCAACAATTTGTAAATAATGTTTTCATTCAAAATCAAAAGCTTTAAAAAATTCCATACCATAGATATATACTGCAACTTCATAATATTCGGACACAATTATTCTTAGACGAAAAGAAAACAGCCCAACATCGTTAGACTGCTCTCCAAATGGTAGCGGGGGAAGGACTCGAACCTACGACCTTCGGGTTATGAGCCCGACGAGC
>DIWI01000074.1 GCA_002428415.1 Clostridiaceae bacterium UBA6110 | reverse complement strand
TTGACCCGAAGGGTCTTAAAATATCACTTCTCGAGCTGTATGACAGATACAAGAAGCCGCTTATCATTGTGGAAAATGGCATGGGTGCGGTGGACAAGGTTGAAGAAGATGGCTCTATCCATGACGACTACAGGATCGCATACTTTAGAGAGCATATCAGGTATATGAAGGAAGCGATCGAAGAGGGCGTTGAGCTTTTCGGCTACACCAGCTGGGGACCGATTGACCTCATAAGCGCAGGGACATCGCAGATGTCCAAAAGATACGGATTCATATACGTTGACCAGGACGACGAAGGTAACGGAACTCTCGAGAGAAGCCGCAAGGACTCGTTCTTCTGGTACAAGAAGGTCATAGCAAGCAATGGAGCGGATTTGGGCTGATCTAAGAATACTCAAAAGAGGGCATAAACGTGAAGAAGATCAAAAAGGTTCTGAATTCAAGCGTAGTAATAGCAGAAGATGAACAAAAGAGGGAATATATCCTGCTCGGGAAGGGAATTGGATACGGGCAGAAGACGGGAAGCGAAATTCTGGAGCATCAGGCTGACCAGGTCTTCATACCTGTGGACAAGATCAAGACTGTAGGATTCTTTGAGATACTGGATTCAGTATCTCCTGTATTCCTTGAAATGACCCAGGAAATTGTAAAACGGGCTGAGGAAACTCTCAGTGCAAAGCTCAATCCGGGCATTTATTTCACGCTCATGGACCACCTGAACTTTGCGGTAGAAAGGTACAGAAAGGAAATCAATATAACCAACAGGCTTTTTTGGGAGGTCAAGAACTACTACAAGGAAGAGTTCAAGGTAGGGCTGTATGCAGTGAACCTTGTGAACGAGAGACTGAAAATAGAACTCCCGGAGGAAGAGGCCGCAAACATAGCATTCCATCTCATCAATGCCCAGGGCGAAGGCCAGGCATCAAAGGATGCAATGAAGGCAGCCAAGATGACAGGAAACGTAGTAAACATGGTCAGGTACACCTTGAATGTAAACATGGATACAGAAAATCTTCATTATACACGCTTCGTGACACATGTGAAGTTTTTTGTGGAACGGTTTTTCGCGGAGAAAATGCTTGTTGACGAGGATGATTTCCTTTACCATCAGATTTCAAAATCCTATCCTAACGCCATGAGAGGCGCTTATAAGATAAGGGACTACATAAAGCAGATATACGAGAAGGACATTCCCAACGAAGAGCTCGTCTATCTGGCTGTGCACATCCAAAGGCTCATTTCGTATAATCATCTTGATTAAGGTGCAGCCCAAATTCCCTGGCATTTGTCCAAACTGAAAATGAACAACTCAAAGGTGATTCCCCTGAATTCGGGAATCATCTTTTTTATGTCCACTACCGTATAATTTAGATATTTCGGTATTGAAGAGTTTAGTGAATATATGATTTCTGGATTATCTTTACTTCACTAACTCTACATGTTGGCTGATACTTACTGGAATACCATCTTGAATAATGAAAAAAGGAGAGCAAATGGGAAGTTTCATGGATGTTCCCTTTGGCTCTCCTTTTTCCGTTATGAACTGGTCCCAATCTTAAATGTCATGGAAACTCATCAGTCAAGCGAAGCTGCACTGTCAAATCCGCTCTGGACAGCGTTCATGATTTTTCCGACAGCCGCTGAATCGCCTATGTTAATGACCTTCTCAAACTTGTCCTTGACCTGCTCATAAAGCGCGGTATTAGAACGAGCTCCCATGGAGATAATCACCATGTCTGCCGGGATGCTTATCGATTCACTCGTCTCCATGTTCTCAGACACTACCGCAGCGTCTTCGATAGACAGAAGCTTGTGTGACATCCTGACATCGACGCCACTGCCCTTTGCATAACCGATGGCAAGCAGATGGTCTATTGGAAGTGCTTCATAGTTCGGCTCTGGAAGCATGTCAATTACAGTGACCTTGTTTTTCCTTGCAGCAAGGGTAGCAGCGGTCTCAAGTCCTGTGAGCCCGGCACCTACGATTACGACTTCCTTGCCTGATACATCAGGGAAATCATCAAGGACATCCCTGATCATGGAGACATTTGCTTTGTCTATGCCCTTAACTGAGCTTGGGAATATCGGATCTGAGCCTGTCGCTATGAAGACTGCGTAAGGATTCAGCTTTTCTATGTCCTCAAGTGTCGCTTTAGTGTCCAGCCTCAGTTCTATGTTCAGGCGTTCGATCTGCTTATTATAGTAGTCAATGTGCCAATTTACCTTCGATTTTCCGTCAGGGACTGCTCCGATTCGTTCCATCCCTCCGATTTTCTTTTCAGCCTCGAATATTACGGGCTTGAATTTTCTTGATGCCAGAGTGACTGCAGCCTCAAGTCCTGCCGGTCCTGCTCCGATTACAGCAACAGTTCGGCCGTCACCGTCAAGCTTCAGGACGGTATTTTCAGATTCTCTCATTGCAAGTGGATTGACGGCGCATCCTGATTTTCCAGGAGGACAGTAGTCAAAACAGCTCATGCAGGAAATGCAGGTGCGCATTTCATCCTCACGGCCTTCAGAAAGCTTGTTGATCCACTCAGGTTCAGCAAACAATCCTCTGCCTATGCCGATCATGTCGCATAACCCTTCTTCAAGTATCTTTTCAGCATATGCCGGATGCCTTATGTCTCCTGTGGCGGCTACCGGTATCGTCACTGATTTCTTCACAGTCTCTGCAAACGGAACCTTCCAGCCTTCCTCCCTGTGTCCGTCTGATGACATGCCTGTAAGGTCAGTGAGTCCGCCTCCAGCGCTTACTGTTATCATGGAGGCTCCTGCCTTTTCGAGCAGTACAGACGCTGCAGCTGCGCGTTCCGGAGTCATTCCGCCAGGAGTAAGGTCAGTACCGTTTATCTTAACGACTATCGTGAAATCATCTCCGCATGCTGCGCGGATACCCTGAAGCGATTCAACTGAAAAGCGCATGGCGTTTTCTATTGTATCAGCACCATACTCATCCGTCCTCTTGTTGAACAGTGGTACCGCAAACTGCTCGGGAAGGTAATTGTGGGCTATATGGAATTCAACTCCATCTGCTCCGCTTTTCTTGATTCTCAGCGCTGCATCTGAAAATTTTCTCTGAAGTCCATGGATTTCGTCTATTGTCCAATCAGCAACCTGTTTCACATCTTCTGGCTTGCAGCCATAGGGAGTTACACCCGGATGCCATGGCTGAAGAAAAATCTTAGCTCCGGCTGCATGCACCGCATCTACAAGCCGTGTCAATCCTGGTATGAATTTGTCATCATACAGTCCAGGCTGCATTGGAAGAGTGGAAGGATATTCTGGATCTACTATGCATGCGCCTGGTATGACAAGTCCTGCACCGCCTCTGGCTCTGGCTGCATAGTAAGCAATCTGTCGATCCGTTACAAAGTTATCCGGTGTTGACAGGTATTTTGCCATGGCCAGATAAATCACCCGGTTCTTCAGTTCAACATTTCCGACTCTGATAGGGGACAGGATCTTTTCGTACATCTCTTCAAACTCCACCTTTCAAAAATAGATTCTCTCAATTTCACCATGGCTGTATCGTGTATAGATATCGCCATATAAATCAATTGTAGACCTTTCAGCAAACATGTTCAATGAAATTGAGTGAAAATTCAAAAATTATGAAGTTAGATGGCTGAGTGAAGAGTATATAGATAGAAGCGTTATAGGGGTTAATTTATTGCCGCGGGCATGAATATGAGAAACATATTATTCGAGAAGATGCTCATTTGAATTAACGATATTCATTTCTTTAATTGTCATTGCCAGGGCAACGCAGTGCTTGCAGAATATGTGACTGCGCTTTCCGAGACATGAGCACTTCCATTTTAACCCATCATCTTCTGCTTGTATTTCTGTTCTCCTTTTCTGTCCTCCTGATACCTTAGCTGCAGTAATGCTCTCATCCAAAGAAAGGACCTCGACTCTTCCTGATTTGAAGATCTCTTCTCCAAGTTTTAAGTTGGATGGCGTCGCAAGTTCGGAAAGTATATCTTTACCAAGTAAATCCTTCAGTTTCATGATAATCGCCTCCAGTTTCATTCGTGGTTCTAACATAATGATAGCATTTTGACTGATGCTTTGCTGAAGAAGAGATTTTTGACGAAATTTAATTTTCACCACGGTTATGAAATCCTATCGGATAACCGGTATCCATAATTATGCATCTTTTAGTGGAATTGGGTGTTTGCTGTCGAAGATGGGGTGTGTGATAAATTTACATTTACCATATGATTAATAAACATAGCTATTAATTATTAAAGTAAATAATATAAATATCGAAAAAACTCGGTTGATAATAATACGTATTAGTATAGCAATGTTTTAAATATGGTATTTTATGTTAGAATCGAATCACATTAAATCAGTTGATATAAAAAATATATTTGAGGTGAGTGCGATGCTTAAGATGTTTGGAAGACTTAAGAAGGAAGAAGAAGGTCAGGTGCTTGTTGCTGCTGCGATGATGATGACGCTGTTCTTGTCCATCGGGGCATTCGTGCTGGATTATGGACTTGTAACTCTCCAGAAGGTGCAGCTCCAGAATGCGGCTGATGCGGCAGCTCTGGCAGGAGCGCAGTCTGTAGACATGATAACTGAAAGTGCGCTTGATACGCTGATATATGAATATGCAGATGCCAATGTGGAGAATGGACTATTCAAGTCTGAGCTTACAGTCCAGAAGATTTATGTGAGCAAAGCCACAAAAACGCTGTCGGTAAAGGTGAGCCAGAAGGTTGAGACATTGTTCGGAGGCCTGTTCGCGAAGGATTCCGTGATCTCAGCAGATGCAACAGCCAGGCTGACGAGGATATGGAACGGGGAAGCTCTTCCATTCATCAACTATATCAAGGCTCCTGAAGTGGATTCGATAAATACCCTTTGGAACCATGTGGATGTGGGACTGGCGGACAGGATTGAGAAGAAGGAATGCTCCATAGTCACCGATCCTGCAACAGGAAAGATTTACTTTAACGTAAAATATACAGATGGCATTGACCTGCAGAACGGTGTGGACTCCCAGATCAAGACAGACCTCAACACCATACTCGCGCAAGGGAATATTCAGTACATATTCAGCCTTTCACCTGAAGCGATTGCTACAGCGAAGTACGATCTGAGCAACAATGCACATGTTGATTTTAATGACCTTGTCCTTATGAAGGTAGAGAACATCATATATGATGACAATGGAGTTGACAGACAAATGTCGTTTCGGGTTCTTGATGTATATGACATTGCGAACGGAGAGTATCCGGAGACTGACTTTTTCACTACAAGGTTCGAGGTAAGGCTTACAGAGTAGGAGAGCATCTACAATTTATTTCTTCCTTGTGCTATCCTTTAAATAAGAAATAGGGCATGGCCAAGAAGGGGTATCAAGGATGCTGATAAGAGATGTCAAACTATCAGATGCAAGGGAGATAACTGCCATTTACAGGCGCTACGTCACGGATAATGCCGTTTCCTTCGAGCTTGAGCCTCCTGATGAGGTTGAGATGGCAAGAAGGATATCCAAAATCATCAAGGAATATCCATGGATAGTCATGGAAGAGGACGGGGATGTGGTTGGTTATGCCTATGGGGGTCACTTCAGGGACCGAAAGGCATATGACCCGACATCGGAGCTTTCGGTATATGTAGCTGACGTTCACCACCGTAAAGGGATTGGCAAGGCACTCGTGGAGGAGCTGATCGAAAGGCTCAGGGCCATCGGGATTTATACCATTATCGCAGGGGTTACACTTCCGAATCCGGGAAGCGTGGCACTTGTGGAGTTCTTCGGCTTCAAGCATGTGGGAACTTTTGAAAATGTAGGGCGAAAGTTCGGGAAGTGGTACAGTGTCGCAATGTTCTCAATGAGCATAAGGGACTATGACTGATGGCCAAGATATGAAAATGTTCATGATATTGAATTGAATACAGGCGGAATCCGGTTCGTTAGAATGAATCGGATTCCGCTTTTTAAATTCTCTTCCTTAATTGTATCTGGCACAGCTGTTGGCTTTGCACGAATGTGCTCATATATGATAAAAGATTCATGTTTTTTCTTATGAAACCGTATTGACAATTGCGTGATAACGGTATAGTATGAGGTTGCGAGCAAGAACAAGCATAAATGAGCACAAACGAGCGGAGGTGACGAGATGTTCGCTGAAGAGAGACAGGAAAAGATTGCAGCGATGCTTGAAGAGAAGAACAGTCTTAAGGTGACGGAGCTTGCTGAAGCGTTTGAGGTTTCAGAGTCCACCATCAGAAGAGACCTCCAGGAGATGGAACAGAAGAACCTTCTGACAAGAACTCATGGCGGAGCAGTAGGAATCAACCAGAGGAACTTCGAACCGACGTACACTGAGAAATCAACTGAGAACCAGGATGCCAAGGCACATATCGGAGATATTGCAGCAGCTCTTGTTGGAGACGGAGACACGGTGATCCTGGATTCAGGGACCACGACTTTCGAGATTGCAAAGAGAATAACAGCAAGGAACATCACGATAGTCACCAATTCTATAGATATCGCCAGCCTGATGTCGGAAAGGGATTCTGTAGAGGTGGTGCTTACAGGCGGAATATTAAGGCATAATACCAGGGCTATGGTAGGACATCTTGCGGAGAGGGCGCTTGCAAACTTCAGGGCGGACATTGCATTCATCGGAGTAAACGGCATAAGCGTGGAGGATGGTGTAACCACACCTAACTTTGTGGAAGCCCAGACAAAGAAGGCAATGGTGAATTCGGCAAACAAGGTTTATGCGGTTACCGACATGTCTAAGTTCGGAAAGGTAAATTTCTCGGTAATCAGTCCGATAAGAGCCTTCAGTGCGGTAATTACAGCGGGCAAACCGGATGCAAAGATCCTGAATGATTTTGCCGAGGCTGGAGTTCTCGTAATGCACGAATGAAAGGAGATGCGATAAATGGTCATAACGGTCACGCTGAACCCGGCCCTTGACAAGACGCTGATCCTGGAGGATTTTACTCCGGGTATGGTAAACAGGGCTTTGTCGGTAAGGCAGGACATTGGAGGAAAGGGAATCAACGTATCTAAGGTCCTCAAAGAGTTCGGAGTGCAGTCAATCTGCACAGGATTCCTTGGAGGGAACCTGAGGGAGCTGTTTCTCAGGGAGCTGAAGAGCAAAGGCATAGATTCTGATTTTGTCCTCATCAGAGGAAATACGAGAACAAATACAAAGGTAGTCGACAGGGTAAGGAACGAGTTTACTGACATCAATGAACCGGGAGCAGTAATCGAAAAGGATGAGCTTCTGGAGTTCCTTGGAAAGTTCGAGGGACTGGTAAAGTCAGGAGATACGGTGGTTTTGTCAGGCGGAGCAAGCTCATCAGTGCCCAAGGACATATACAGGACGCTGACAGAGATCGCGAAGGACAAGGGAGCATACGTGCTGGTGGATGCTGAGGGTGAGCTTTTCGAGGAAGCGCTCAAGGCGGGACCTGATGTTGTAAAGCCTAACGACTATGAGCTGTCCCTTCTTGAAGGAAGGAAGCTTGAGAGCGATGAGGATATCCTTGAAGCAGCCAGACGGCTAATGGACAAGGGTGTGGGGAAAGTGATGGTATCGCTTGGAGCTGATGGCAGCATGTATGTCACAAAGGACAGGGCATATCGGGCCAGGGGACTGAAGGTACATGTGAAGAGCACGGTAGGAGCAGGGGATTCGATGGTGGCAGCGCTGGTTTATGCAAGACTTAAGGGACTTGGAGACAAGGATACCCTTGCCAATGCTCAGGCCTTCGGAGCCGCAACTGTAACACTTGAAGGGACCCAGGCGTGCACACCTTCTGACATCGCAGCTTATCTTTCTGATGCTTTTTCAAAAATAACGGAGGTATGAAAATGAACACAATAGACATGTTTTCAAAGGACAGGGTAAAATTCGGACTCGATTCAACTACCAAATCAGACGTAATATCGGAGCTTATAGACATTCTGGTCGCTGACGGCAAGGTCAGAGACAAGGATGAATTCAAGAAGGCTGTGCTTCACAGGGAGTCTGAGTTCTCTACCGGAATCGGCATGGGAATCGCAATTCCTCACGGCAAGAGCGATGCAGTAATAGAAGCGTCGATAGTATTCGGCAGAAGCGACAAGGGTATAGACTACGAGAGCATGGACGACCTTCCTGCACATCTCTTCTTCCTTATCGCAGTACCACAGGAATCAAGCGATCTTCACCTGAGGGCACTCAGTGAGATATCAAGAAAGCTGATGCATGAGGAAGTCAGGGAAAGCCTGATGAAATGCACAGATTTCGAAAGCTTCATCAACGCATTCAAATAACCACATTACGATTATGAAAGGATGGACAAAAGAATGAAATTTGTAGCTGTAACATCTTGCCCAACAGGCATAGCCCACACCTACATGGCGGCAGAGGCGCTCCAGATGGCTGCGAAGCAGATGGGGCATGAGATCAAGGTTGAGACTCAGGGGTCAGTCGGAGCGGAGAACGTTATAACTGCGGAGGATGTCAGGAATGCAAGCGCGGTAATCCTCGCAGTAGACACCAAAGTCGACAAGGAAAGGTTCAAGGGTCTTCCTGTAATCGAAGTATCTGTAAAGGATGCAATAAAGGATGCAAAGGGTCTCCTTGAGAGAGCAGCACAGGCAAAGCCGGTTGCCTCTGTCCAGGAACAGGCATCCAAGATAATTGAAAAGAAGCCGAAGACAGGCGCTTACAAGCATCTTATGACCGGAGTATCTTACATGATACCTTTCGTTGTCGCAGGAGGACTCCTCATAGCATTCTCCTTCGCATTCGGTATCAAGGCGTTTGAGCAGGAAGGCTCTATAGCTGCAGCACTCATGCAGATGGGCGGCGGAAACGGTGCATTCGGACTCATGGTCCCAATACTTGCTGGATTCATAGCGTTCTCGATAGCTGACAGGCCGGGTCTTGTACCAGGTATGGTAGGCGGACTCATCGCAGGAAGCGTTGGAGCGGGATTCCTTGGTGGAATGCTTGCCGGTTTCCTCGCTGGATACGTGGTCCTGTACCTCAGAAAGCTGATCAAGCTTCCAAAGTCCCTTGAAGGACTTATGCCTGTACTCATACTGCCAGTTTTATCAACCCTGATCGTAGGACTTATCATGATATTTGTACTTGGCGGACCGGTAAAGGTTATAAACGATACGATGATTGGATGGCTGAAGAGCCTTAGCGGAGCAAACGCAGGATTACTTGGAGCAATACTCGGACTCATGATGGCGTTTGACATGGGCGGACCTGTAAACAAGGCGGCGTATACCTTCGGAGCAGCAACGATCGCCAGCGGCGAACCTTCAATGATAATGGCAGCTGTCATGGCTGCAGGAATGGTACCTCCTCTTGCTATAGCACTTTCGACTGTACTTGCTAAGAACAAGTACACAGAAGAGGAAAGAGAAGCAGGAAAGGCCGCATGGGCACTTGGAGCCTCATTCATAACTGAAGGCGCAATACCTTTCGCAGCAGCAGATCCTCTGAGGGTAATACCTTCGATAATGGTTGGATCCGCGATAACCGGAGCACTTTCAATGATATTCAAGGCTACTCTTGCAGTACCACATGGCGGAATATTCGTTCTTCCAATACCTAATGCAGTTGGAAACCTTCCGATGTACTTCTTATCAATAGTTGTAGGAACAGTTGTCGGCGGAGTGATGCTCGCAACCCTCAAGAAGAGAGAGAAGTTCGAAGTTTAATATGACGTTACAGCCCTGAAGGTCAAGCCTTCAGGGCTATCTTTTATAAACGAATTGGGCATTTACGATAAATTTTCTGTGAACATTGAGATTAATTGGTTTCCTGGGGTATTGAATGATATCAGCCGTATTTTACAAGTGATAATATGTAGATGAAGGGTATAATAAAAGGCGGGAGATGATTAGGATGAGGTTCAGGGTATACCCGGGAACCAGTCCTGGGAGATGGTCTGTTGCATTTGCATTGGGTTTCTTCATTCTGTATTATGCAAGAAGGCTTGTTTTGAAGCCTGAGTTCCACACCGGTGGAGAAGGGTTCTTCGGAAACATGCCGGCCGCGCTTATCATGATTGCAGCATTTCTAGTAGGGTCGTTAGCCTTTTTCGCATTCCTTAAATCCCTGTTCAAGAAGGAATTTTCACTGATAGCTTTCGTATGCGGAGCATTCGGTCTGCTTCTTATCCTGTTCGTTGCTGGTGAGGTGCTTTATCCTCACTAAGGGAGGTTTGTGATGAAAAGTCTGTTTAAAGATATTATAGTGGGTCTCCTGCTTTTCATTGTAACTCTAATACTTGAGTTCGCTGCTTCAGTCGTGCTAAACCAGCCCGACCCGACCAGGCTTACGGAAGAGGTGCTCACAGCCAATGTCAGCATGATGTTCCTAGTGGCCTCAATACCTATAGGACTTGCTGCATTTGCCGCAGCTGCGGTCCTGAAGCCTGCGACGAGAAGCAGGGCATTGCGAATGAGCGTGATATGGACTGCCATATTCATCGGGCTAAACATACTGACTGGATTGGGTAATGGCACGATGGGCATTATCTTCCTCGGCATCGGCATTTATGTTTCGATAGTCTTTCTGTTCCTGGGACCACTTGCATACGCCAGATTCAGGCAACTGCCTTGAATAGAATTTTGGAATCCATGTAATTTAGTAATCTTATAGGTTACGACTAAAGAAAAGCAGGCTGAGGATAAACCTCAACCTGTTTTGTATTTATGCGTAGTCTAGTCCATGTAGGGCTTACCCATGTAATTATGAATGAAGTATTCATGATAGGGGTTCTTCCATATGCTTCCGTCGTAGAATTCAGCTTCTGATACGACTGCTTTGGTTTTAATGATCCTGTGACCTTCCATCAGTTCCCAGCCGCTATCATCACCGTAGGTCTCACCATGAAGAACGTTGACGTTGTCAGCGACTCCCAGGTATTCATAGGCGGCAGAGTAAAACAGGACCTCAATTTTTAGTGGATATCCGTTCGAATCCCACGCAAGCATGGAAACCTTGTAGTTCTTTATTGTCTTGCCTGAGTTGTTTCTGATTGTTACTGAGAACAAATCCGGGTAGAGCGCCTTTAGGGTTTCATCCTGAACCAGCACTTCTGTTTTTATTACCTCTACCTGCAGATTTTTCTTAATTTCTTCGCTCTTCCTGAGCTCTTCAAGCCGCTTGGCCTCCTCAGCTTCAAGCTTCTTGATATTTGCCTGTGCCTGGCTGTAGTTCGAGTCATCCTTTGATACTTTCCCGAACTCACTTATTGAGCTTGCATAATCATTATTGGCCATGAACTTCTCTCCGGAAGCGAAGCTTTCCTTCGATTTGTTCATTATTTCCAGATTCGACAGAGTAACAGGAAGCGCACTCTTTTCGGCAACCTCCTTGCTAACTGAATCTGCCATGATCTTGATTTGTGCTTTTGCATCGTCGAAGCTTGTTCCGCCAGACGCGAATTGAGAGTATGCGGAATTTGATCTTTCTATTATCTCACTTACTAGTCTGGAAGCATCCTTCTCAGATTTTATTTTTGTTTCAAAAATCTCTTGAGCAAGTACGACATCTGAAGCATCGACTGCCTTAATGAATTCTTCGGCAGGACCGCCTTTCGAGGTATACGCCCATATTGCGAAGGCCGCCAGTGCAACGAACAGAAGAGGTAATAATATCTTAAATGGTTTATTTTTTCTCGGTGGTGCCTGACTGATTACCTCAGAGCTTCTTGTTTCGCCTGAAATATCCCTTGAATCTGGTTCTGAACCTTTCGCTGAATTCGAATTATCATTCTGATTCTTAATATCTGTCTGACTCGAACCACAAACGTTGCAAAACAAGCTGCCTTCAGGAAGTTCATGACCACATTTTCTACAGACCATAATTCCACTCCTCTATATTCATATTCAAAGAATTAGCTATATAGAATCATGATAACATATATTGAGTATTCTGATTATATTTTGGAGTAAAATTACCTTTATGCAAAGCACAGCGATTTATGGAGCTTCAATAGGCGCCTCTGACAGCAAACTGCTGATTCTGCTTATCAGCATAAATGTATCGAACGCTTTCCAATAAACCGCGTCTTTCCATTCCGTTCACATCCAGGCGGATAGGACTGCCGGGAATATCTGGAAGGTACAGCTTTCCATTTTTTTCTTCAGGCTTGATGAAAAAGTATATTTGAGCATTCAGGATAGCCAAAAATCAGGCCAAAACAAGTGGAGGGTCGGCATCACCTCCAGGGAAAGCCTGAATCTGTTTTTGGAAGGGGCCAGAAGGTTTCGGGAGATAAAGCCGGATATTGCCTTCGATATTGTTGAAGATAACGTAAAACCAATCCTGAAGATGCTAGAGGTCGGTGACCTGGATATGGCTGTCCTGGTATTGACCAAAGTGTCAGAAGTTCAAGACCACTGGGAGCTTCTAATGAAAGAGGAACTTTTTCTGGCCATACCAAAAGGTGGAGATTTTCAAGGCAAAACCAGTGAACTTCGGGACTTGACGAATCGTAAAGTCATCCTTGCAAAGAAAGGAACTGCTTTTCGTGCCCTTGAAGAGGAGATTCTGGAACAGGCCAAGGTGGTTCCGCATATTGCCTTTGAGATCAACAACATTGAAGCAGTCAAGGAACTGGTTTCAAATGGATTGGGTTTCTCTTTCATTCCGGAATCAATGGCAAAGGATCAGGATGCAATCTCTTATCTTTCAATTAATCCCCCTGCGTACCGATACCATGTGCTTGGATTGATGAAAGAACAGATTCACAAAGAAACACTTAAAGATTGGATATCTGTGCTGAAGGATATCGCCAATGGCAAGGATTAGGGAAGGTAATAAACAAAGCATATGGAACAACGTACCCAGAGATTTAAACTGAAATGAAAGAAAGGGCAGATTATTATACAAGCCTCGATAGAATAGTGAAAGGTTAGAATCTGAATGACAGTTTAAAGCGCAACCGGAAAAATATTTTTAATAAATTTATCTGTAAACATGAAAGTGCATTCATGTAAAAGCGTTAGATATCAAGGGGTTTGGGGAGGTTTTTGGGTTTTAATTTATAGAATCGGCATATTAAAAGGATTACAAATGTGTTTTGAGAAACAAATGTATTCATGATATAATGTAGAGGCGATGGGAAAAATCGCACCTTGGAAACCACGCGGACGTGGAACTTCTCTGAAACAATTGATGATTGGAAGCTGAAAGCAAGTGCGAATCAGGAAATGGACAATTCCTTTAGCATTTGATTCAGCTAAAAAAATCCAGTGCATCTAATCGTATACAGAGATAGACATGAATGTGTCGGGCAGGGTATGGAGGATATGCCCGTACTGGCTTTACATGAAAAATGAATCCATGGAGGAGGGACATGTTTTGGATGACTTTCATGCGGATTTAGTGGGGGATCTACCATAAAAAAATCAGGAGGTATTATTGATGTTAGAAAACAAAATAGCAATTGTCACAGGTGCTGCGAGCGGCATAGGTCTTGCCATAGCTGAAACTTTCGCAAAGGACGGTGCGAAGGTAGTGATGGCTGATATCAATGAGGCTAAGCTTAACGAAGAGGCTGCAAGGCTCGGCGGAGTAGCATGCAAGACTGATCTCAGCAAGCAGGCTGACTGCAAGGCACTTGTAGATTTCACACTTGAGAAGTACGGCAGGGTAGACATTCTTGTCAACGTAGCAGGACTTCAGCATGTATGTCCTATCGATGAGTTCCCAGAGGACAAGTGGAACTTCATGATGAACATAATGCTCAACGCTCCATTCTACCTTACAAAGTACGTTTGGCCTTCAATGAAGGAAAACGGATGGGGTAGGATAAT
>DIWI01000081.1 GCA_002428415.1 Clostridiaceae bacterium UBA6110 | reverse complement strand
GTGACTTCAGTCATGAGAATTTCAATTGGATTTACTTCAGATGTCTCCAGAGTGTGGTTCGGCTGATTCCAAGCTGCTTGGCTGTAGTTGTGAGATTATCGTTGTTCAGCTTCAGATATCTCTTTATGACCTCTTTGCTGATATCGTCCAAAGTCATGGATGCATCCAGCTTCAGGTGGAAGGTATCCTCAGAATCAATCTGTGCACTGGAGCTGTTAGCCAGAATCGCAGTTTCCTGCTGAAGGATTGATTTGACATTATCCTTTGTGATATAGGGAGTGGTTGTAATAAGTGACAGCTCATTCAGTACTCGCTTGAACTGTGTGTAGTTATAAGGCCAGTCATATTCCTGAAGCAGCGCTATAGCATCTGAATCGAATCCGAGCACCTGGTTAGTGGTGTTGAGATTGAGATTCCCAAGATATAGGCTGGAGGCGTCAGGTATCTCTTCAATCTTATCCCTGAGAGGATCCATATGAATATTGGAACACTGGAGCTTGTTCATATACTCCAGCCTTATTGCAAGCTTTGACTCATCCGAGGTGTTGACGCATGAGATTATCAGCTTGTTCCTCTTATGGAGGTCCAGATCCCTTATAAGAGAAAGAAGATCCAGTGCGTTCTTATCTGAAAGTTTATGCAGGTCACTTAAGAATATGACATTTGATTTGTCCAACAGCGGCGAATTAGTATTGGTAGTCAGGAATTTCATGCCCTTCTCATTAAGGAGGCTGCAATCTATATTTACCATTGGATTATTGGAGTAAGGATGAAAAGTATAAAGCAGGTTGGCCATTTGTGATTTTCCGGTACCGACTTCACCTGTAAGCATAATCGGGGATTTATTGAGACTTAGCTGCTCAATATCATAATGGTTCTTGCTGGTTGTGTTGATGATGCTGAAAAAACTGTTGAAGAATGAATCTTCAACCTGAGCCTTGTTATAATAGTTGATTCCGTTAAGCTGTCCAGTTGAAGGAGCCTTGTCATATCTGAAATAATAAACTGCATATTCCCTGTCCTGATTCAGGATTTTTTTACATTGGATCGTGTACAGGTTTTCATTTATGGTCTTGTAAAGTTTATGGCTTCCAAGCTTTAGCGTATTTGGGATCTCGCTTCTCAGGATGGCTGTAATGGTTTCACTATCATCTGTCGTAATGGAATCAAAGATTATGCTGTCATTGTTGTCGAATACGATGACGTTGTCGCCATTTCCCCGGATGATTTCTTCAAGGAACTTGTTGTCCTCTTTGACGTGTATGTAGCTTTTGTACAGCTTGACAGCCTGGTCAATTGCACTTTTGATACTTTCCTCTCCTGATGTTATAAGGATGGCATTCATCCCCATCCTCTTGGCAAGGGTCGTCGTGATCATGTCGCTAAGCACCATCTTATATCCCTGTGCTTTAAGCATCTTTATGGTTTCGCTGGCTTCTTCCTTGCTGTGGATAGTGAAGTGGTCGATGTTTGATTGCAAAACATCGCAAAGGAGCTGGGCGCTTGTTATGATTGCAGGATATCCTACAATAGCATATTTTTCGGAATAGTTCTCAGCCAGCTTTATTGTCCTCAGGATATCATATACAGATATGCTGATTTCAATCAAAGGAATTTCTGTGATTTTGCTGATCATCTGGGCAGTACCGCCTCGTGAGATGATGACATCGCAGTTGCTGCCTATATTCCGCTTTGCGATCTCCACTCCTTCATTAAGGTCTCCAACGAAAACAGACAGGTCAACATCATCTCTTTGCGATGCTATCCTGGTCATCATTGACTTCATGCCTTCATAAGGTGCTATTCCTAAGAGTTTTACTTTTTTTTGACTCATGATGATGCTCCTCAAATCGGATATTAAATTTGTTTACTTATGAAACAATGATAGCATAAACCCAAATTAGTGTCTATAAATTTTATAAATGTTTCAATTTTAAACGTAAAATAGGTAAAAATAAGATTGTAAACGATAATGCCATCGAGTAAAATTGAAACATAAGTAAGCGATTGCAAATGAAGTTGCAAAATGAAACGAACTGAATGGGGGTAAACAATGGTGAAATTAATAATAATTGCAGATGATTTCACAGGGGCACTTGATACAGCCGTTCAATTCGCTTCCGAGGGTGCCAATACAAAGGTTGTTGTGGATTCTAAATATCAGCTCAGTCAGATCAATGAAGATGTTGAGGTACTGGTTATTAATGCTGAGAGCAGACATCTTTCAGCCGATGAAGCCTACAAGGCTGTTCATAGAATTGTAGAACAGGCTGTGAGTCTAGGTATACCAAATATCTTCAAAAAGACAGACTCCGCCTTAAGAGGAAACATCGGAAGTGAAATGACTGCAGTTGTTGATGCTTCGAAAAAATCAGTTCTTCATTTTATACCGGCTTTTCCACAAATGAAAAGAACAACAAAAAATGGAGTTCACTTCATTGATGGAGTTCCGGTGCATGAGAGCGTATTCGGTAAAGATCCCTTTGAACCGGTGAAGAACTCGATGGTAGCTGATATCATCCGGGAACAGAGCGATATTAAACTTATCAATGTGTCTGAATCATCAGATGCATTTGAGGTCAAAGACCCGGCGATATTGATATACGATGCGGGAACGGAAAGCAAGCTCTCTGAGATAGTAGATGGTTTGTACGTTGAAAACCAGACGCTCCTGATTGCAGGGTGTGCAGGACTCGCCTCAGTGCTATCGAAGAAGCTCAGCTTCAGAAATGCAGGAGAAAAGAATCCGATAATATGCAACAGCCTCCTGGTGGTTTGTGGAAGTCTCAATCCAATAACCGTAGCACAGCTTGACTATGCGGAGAAGAATGGTTTCAACAGAGTGCATCTGACAACTAAGCAGAGGATGATGGACAATTACCTTGAAACAGCGGACAGTGGCTTGGCTGTGATGACCTGGATGGATGCCTTCAGAAATAATGATAAATGCATACTTGACAGTCAGGACCCGACTGGCGGCTTAGCTGACCAGGCGTATCTAAAGGAGAACAACCTGAGCATCAACGATGTGAGGATGAAGATCTCTACCAATATGGGTAAGATCATCAAAAGGCTGCTCGAGGAAGGGCTCGACAGCGCAATCATGATAACTGGCGGAGATACCCTAATGGGATTTATAAATCAGACAGACATAAAGGAAATCACACCTATAGAAGATGTTGTTTCAGGAACAGTCCTCTTCACGATTGAGTTCGAGGGAAGGACAATTCAGATACTAAGCAAGTCAGGTGGATTCGGTGATGAAAAATTGCTGATCACACTGGCTGAGCGGATGTTCGCGAATAGAAAGGAGATTGCACATGCTAGATAAATACAATCTGAAAATGCCAAAGGAAGTATACAGCGGGGTAAACGCGCTTGATAAGCTGAAGGACATCATTAAGGGAAAGAAAAAGGTTGTCATCTTCACTGACAAGGGGATAGCAAACTCAGGACTTCTCGAGGTGCCGCTTCAGTATGTCAAAGAAGCAAACGTACCATATGAGATATTCGATGACCTGAGGGTAGAACCTTCATGTGACGAGGTCCAGGCGGTTGTTGACAGGTTCAAGACAACAGATGCAGAGCTGATAATTGCCATCGGTGGAGGCAGTGTCATGGATACTGCGAAGCTCGCTTCAGTATTGTTTACAAATGAATATACTGTAAGAGACCTTCTGACTGATCCGTCCAAGGCTGTCAAGAATATCAAGACGCTAATGATACCGACAACTGCGGGAACGGGCTCTGAAGCGACACCGAACAGCATAGTGCTTGTTCCGGAAAAGCAGATGAAGGTCGGAATAGTAAACGATGAGATGATATCTGACTATGTGATATTGGATGCTGTGATGATAAAGAAGCTTCCAAGGAAAATTGCAGCAGCTACAGAAATCGATGCACTATCTCATGCGATAGAGTGCTATACATCCAACAAGGCTAACCCGTTCAGCAACATGTTCGCACTTGAAGCGCTGGACCTGATCATGAACAACATAGAAGAAGCGTGCAATAACCCGGAGGCTATGGAAGCAAAGAATTCGATGATGATCGCTTCATTCTATGCAGGAGTCGCGATAGCCACATCAGGAACAACTGCAGTACATGCGCTTTCATACCCACTAGGCGGCAAGTATCATGTTCCACATGGAGTCTCCAATGCAATCATGCTCATGCCAGTCATGAGATTCAACGAACCTGCCTGCAGGGAACTGTTTGCAAAGGCTTATGACCGTGTAAGCAGATCAGATAGTGCTTTGACGATTGAAGAGAAATCCAAATGGATGCTTAAGAGACTTCAGGAAATCCTTGTTAACCTGGATATACCTACAAATCTTAAGGATTACAACGTTCCGGAATCAGACCTGGACGTACTTGTAGAAGCGGGCATGGAAGTCCAGAGATTGCTTGTAAACAACATGAGACTTGTCACTCACGAAGATGCCAGAGCGTTGTATCTGGAAGTATTGTAAGGAGCGCAGAAGAGATGGTAGAGATAAAAGGTATTATTCCAGCGATAATCACTCCAATGAATGCTGATGAGACAGTCAATGAAACTGAACTCAGAACGCAGATAAAGAGAATGCTCGAGGCAGGAGTTCATGGCATATTCCCATTCGGTACGAATGGTGAAGGCTATATCCTGAATGAGGCTGAGAAGAAGAGAGTACTTGAGATAGTTGTAGAAGAGGTCAATGGAAAAGTTCCTGTGTATGCAGGTACAGGGTGTATCGGTACGAAGGACACCATAAGACAGTCACTTACTGCGAAAGAAGCTGGAGCAGATATCCTTTCAATAATAACTCCTTCATTCGCACTGGCTTCACAGAATGAAATATATGAGCACTACAAAGCGGTAGCTGAAGCGGTTGATATGCCGATAGTACTGTATAACATACCGGCAAGGACCGGAAACTCCATAGCACCAGCTACAGTCAGAAAGCTGAGCCAGATAAAGAATATAGTTGGAGTGAAGGACAGCAGCGGAAACTTTGACAACCTTCTCCAGTATATAGAGGAAACAAGAGACAGGAAGGATTTCGCTGTGCTTGCCGGAAATGATTCACTTATACTCTGGAACCTTTTGGCTGGTGGAGCAGGCGGAATCGCAGGATGTGCAAATGTTTATCCTAAGACAATGGTTGGTATATACGAACATTTCCTGGAGGGAAATATGGAGAAGGCCCGTGAGGCGCAGGACAGCCTGAGAAGCTTCAGAAACTGCTTTAAGTTTGGAAATCCTAACACAATAGTTAAAAAAGCTGTTCAATTATTGGGCTATGAGGTCGGATCATGCAGAGCTCCCTTTAACCAGGTATCTGCTGAAGGCATAGAAGCTGTGCAGAAGGTCCTGGATGAAAATAAAGCAAAAAATATGTGGTAGGAGTTGAGAGATGAGCGAAAAGCTGAAAATCGGCATCACAATGGGTGATCCTGCCAGTATTGGTCCTGAAATAACAGTAAGGGCTTTTGCAGACAAGGCACTGTATGAAATGTGCAACCCGGTTGTCATCGGCGATGCGGATGTTCTGGCAGAAGCAGTGAAGATAGTAGGTAAGCCGGAGATAAGGATCAATTCAATCGATAAGATTTCAGACGCCAGATTTGAGTTTGGGACTATAGATGTCTATGACCTGAAGCTGGTAGATGTCAACAATTTTGAGAGAGGCACTGTTTCAGTAATTTCAGGCGAGGCAGCATTCCAGTATGTAAAGACAGTCATAGAACTTGCTCTTGCTGGTGAAGTGGATGCGACGGTCACTAATGCACTAAATAAGGAAGCAATAAACTTAGCTGGTCATCATTATTCCGGACACACCGAAATATATGCAGATCTGACTAAAACAGCCAAATACTCGATGATGCTTGCACATGAAAACCTGAGGGTAGTACATGTTTCAACACATGTTTCACTTAGAAAAGCATGCGACCTGGTTAAGAAAGAAAGAGTATTGGAAGTCATAAGGATAGCAAACAAAGCCTGCAAGGACCTCGGTATAGAGAATCCAAAAGTAGGTGTTGCTGGACTTAATCCTCATAGTGGGGAGAATGGACTTTTCGGGGATGAAGAAATACTTGAAATCATCCCGGCAATCAATCAGGCAAAACAAGAAGGCATAATTGTTGAAGGCCCAATACCGCCGGATACGATTTTCTCTAAAGCAAAAGGGGGAATGTATGACATAGTTGTAGCCATGTATCATGATCAGGGTCATATTCCGCTGAAGGTCCTCGGGTTTGTCTATAATCAGAAGGATCAGAAGTGGGATGCGGTATCAGGTGTAAACATCACTTTAGGTCTGCCAATCATCAGGGTTTCTGTTGATCATGGTACGGCATTCGATCAGGCAGGTAAAGGTACAGCAAGTGAGCTCAGCTTGAAGAATGCCATCGAGTATAGTATTCTTCTGGCTAACAGTAAAAAAATTAACTAATTGGAGGGAAATTATGTTAAGTGTAAAGAAAAAAGTTCTCAGTCTTGGTCTGGCAATGATGATGACAGTAGGTATGGCAGCTTGTGGTGCGAAGACACCGGATCCAACTACGGCTCCAACAGTTCCAGGAGCACCGACAACAGCTCCTAAGCTTGACCTTAAGGCTAACGTCCTTTTTGCTACCTTTGAAGTAGGAACAAGCAACTACAATATTTCTGCAGAATTCGGAAAGCTTTGGGAAGACAATGGAATCGGAACTGTAGACGTACAGCCTATTTCACCTGGCGGTATGGGAGCACCTTACCTGTTTGAAGGCGGAAAGGCCGACATGGCATTCATAAACGGCGCACCTGCAAGATGGGCTATGGAAACAGGTACTCTTGGGAAAGCACCTACAGACGGATACCTTGCAATGGTTGGAGAGCTTTCAGCGGTTTCAGCTGTTAACTTCCTTACTAAGGCGTTCATCGACAAGTACAAGGTTGATACCATAGAAGAAGCAATAAGACAGAAGCTTCCAATAAGAATTGGCTGCAGCCCGATAGGATCAATGGACAACGAAGTTGTAATGATAATGCTTGATTTCCTCGGAGTTACCGAAGCTGACATCAAGTCATGGGGCGGAGACATCGTCAGAGGCGGAGGTTCAGACCTTGCAGCTATGGTAAAGGACGGCAAGCTTGACTACATGCTTGACCATACTTCTGTAAACTCATCCACAATGCAGGAAGTTGCAATGTCAGTAGACGTAAAGTTCCTTCAGTGGGAAGATGCGACTATAGAGTATTTCGTCAAGGAAAAAGGATTCCAGAGAGTTAACATAGCACCTAACTCATGGAAGGGACAGACTGAGAAGATAATCAACGCTGGAACACCTGACTGCCTGTTCGTAAGAGAAGATCTTGACGAAGAAGTAGTTTACCAGATGACTAAGATACTTTGTGAGAACAGAGATTACCTTGTAAAGGTATTTGCATCACTTGAGCCATTCAACCCTGAAACTGCATGGGAATCTGAAAGAATAGGTGGAGTTAAGCTTCATCCTGGCGCTGAAAGATACTTCAAAGAAGCTGGTTACATGAAATAATCAAAGGGGAATATCAATATTGGAGACCGTATGGTGCGGTCTCCAATAAAGATATAATAGGAGGAAATATTAATGGCAGATAAAGTTGAAGTACTCATCAACACGGACGATGGCCTTGTTGAGAAAGCGAAAATGTCGAAGACAAGATATATTGCGCTGATTATAGTTTCAATTTGCTTTATAGGATTCCAGATGTATTTGGCACTAGTAAGGCCTATGGATAGATGGCTGCAGGTTCCCTATCATCTTTGTTTTGGATTGCTCGCAACGTTCCTGTTCAAACCTATGGCTACTGGAAAGAAGAAGAAATGGGCTATTGCCTTATCGTGGATTTATGATGCGCTTTTGTTTGCAATGATCGCATATATCGCGTACTACTTCACTGCTAATCTGTCATATCTCCAGAATCGAATCTATAATGTCGATACAATGAGAACACCTGACCTTCTAGCCGGATATATGATGGTGTTTGTGGTAATGGAAGCAGTAAGACGTACCATGGGAATGGCGCTGTTTGCCTTCATCCTTTTCTTCGTAGCATATGCCTTCGTCGGACAGAAGATTCCTGGAATATTCAAATTCAGAGGAATGTCCTGGCAGGGATTTGCTGAAGTTATGGTTATGGATGTCAATGGTATCCTTGGTTCTCCACTTACCGCATCCCTTAACACACTATTCTACTTCCTTCTGTTTGGAGCCTTCTTCTCTGTATGCGGCGGTGGCCAGGTCCTCATAGACCTTGGAATGAAGCTAAGTGACAAGACTGTTGGAGGACCTGCGAAAGCATCAGTAATATCCAGCGGCCTTATGGGAATGATCTCAGGAAGTGCAGTAGCAAATGTTACTACAACTGGAGTCCTGACAATCCCTCTCATGAAGAAGTCGGGATATGAGCCTCATCAGGCTGCTGCAGTTGAAGCTGTCGCATCTACCGGCGGACAGATAATGCCTCCTATAATGGGAGTCGGAGCCTTCATAATGGCTGAGATGATTGGCGTGAGCTACCTGAAGATAGCTACATCCGCATTGATTCCAGCCCTTGCATACTACGGTTCGGTTTTCCTTCTTGTACACTTCATAGCAAAGCGTAAATCGATGGTCAATCTTGGTGAAGAAGTCAAGTATGAATCAGATCCTATAGTTCCAAGACTTTATCAGCTGATTCCCATCATCGTGCTTGTATTCATAATCGTTTCAGGCGGATCCCTTACAAGAGCGGCTATCGTCGCAACTGCACTGTCAATCGCTGTTAGCTTTGTCAGCACGAAGACAAGGATGAACGCTAAACAGCTTATCAATGCAACTCTTGATGGAGTAAAGCAGGCTGCAGGAATAGTAATTCCTACCGCAGCGTGTGGAATAATGATCGGTATCGTCGTCCAGTCTGGTGTTGCCAATAAGCTCACCAAGATAATCGCACAGACTGGTGATTCGAGCGTAGCATTGGCACTTATCTTCGCAATGGCTGGATGCCTCCTTCTTGGAATGGCACTGCCAACAGTTGCGGCTTACCTTATAGCCAACATACTGTTCAGCTCGACATTAATCAATCTTGGAATCGGTGCACTGCCAGCCAACATGTTCATATTCTACTTTGGAGTTATTGCTCAGATCACACCTCCTGTATGTCTTGCTTCATTTACAGCAGCAGGAATTGCAGGTGCAAGCTCATGGAAAACAGGATGGACAGCCTTTGGATATGCATTCGTTTCATTCCTGGTACCGTTCGTATTCGTATTCCAGCCGGAGCTTCTCCTTGTATCCGGAACGTTTGTTGATACAGCCATTGCAGCAGCAGTTCTTGCATATGGAATAATCTTCCTAGCATCAGGATTGACAGGATACATGTTCATACCGTTTGAGAACAAGCTCATAAGAGCACTGCTGTGTGTAGTTTCTATTATGATCATCGTGCCTCACACTGGTATAACAATTGTCGGAAGTGCTATCGGAGCAGCCTTTTTAGTTTACTTCTACTTACAATTTAAAAAACGCGATAAAGTCCAAGTTACAGTGTAAAGTGGAGAATAAATATGATTGTTGATAAACTTAAGAACATTGAGCTTTACCAGAGCATGATTCCAAACCTCAATAAGGGTCTGGAAGCTATACAGGAACAGATGGGCAAGATGGAAACAGGCCGATATGAATTCGATGGAGGATTCTTCATGGTCCAGAAGGGTGATACTAAACCTATGGCCGAAGGACTGTTTGAAGCCCACAGAAAGTTCATCGATATCCAGATAGTTGTTCATGGAGACGAAGAGATCGCATGGGCTGAGCTGGATGATTCATCAGAAAAGACTCCTTATGATGAAGTAAAGGACGCCGCATATTATGAGGCTTCCGAGAAGCATAGCCTATATGTTTCTGAAGGCATGTTCTATGTCGCTTTCCCGCATGACGCCCATAAAGCGATAAGACACACTTCAAATGGACACAAGTTTGAAAAAATCGTTCTTAAAATGCCTGCAGGGCAGAAGTAGAAGCTTAAGGCTGAATCACGGAACGGTTGATTATCAAGTAGTAGAGGAGTATTTGCATGAAGAGCCGAAACATCCCAATACTATACCCGCACAATCACGCATCCAATCTGTTGCTCCTCAGCAACGGTGAAGTGCTGTGCACATGGTTCGGGGGATCCTGCGAAGGAAAAGCCGATATTTCAATACACCTTTCAAGACTTGCAAGTGGAGCAGAGGAATGGGAGACACCAGTAATACTCTCAGAAGATACTGAACGTTCAGAACAGAATCCGATTCTCTTTGAGATAAAGCCCGGTGTGATATGGCTTATCTACACCGCACAGATTGGAATCCACCAGGATACTGCAGTAGTAAGATGGCGCAAGTCAGAAGACTACGGGCATACCTGGAGTGAAATAAAGAATCTGTTCAGTGAAGCAGGCATATTTGTCAGGAACCCACCGGTTGTTCTGGAGAATGGTGACATACTCCTCCCAGCATATTACTGCCTGAAGTCCAAATCAGGATTCCTGGGCGAAGACTATAGCGTAGTCAAGCGTTCAAGCGACATGGGCCTAACATGGAGCGAGACAGTTTTAGAAGGAAGCGCAGGTCTGGTGCATATGTCCCTGGTGGAGACAAAGGATAAGAAGCTTGTTGGTTTCTTCAGAAACAGAAGAGCGGACTATATCTATTCAACGGTATCTGAAGACGGTGGAAAGACCTGGAAGATTCCATATCCATTGGATCTTCCTAACAACAACTCATCGATCCAATGTACTAAATTGAAGGATGACAGCCTTGTCCTGATATTCAATGATGTCAACAAACACATGGCGCCACCTAAGGTGAACAGGCCCCCATGGTTCGACAAGAAGGACATGGACAAAATTGAGCTGGATGTCACAGATGAACCAAGCTCTGTATGGGGAGTCAGAAGAAACCCACTGGTCATAGCAAGATCTGTTGACGGGGGACTGACCTGGGAGAGAATCAAGACCGTCATAACCAAGGAAGGGATTGAGGGAGAACCCGAATTCTCATACCCGTCGATCAAGCAGGCTGCTGATGGAACAATCCATGTCTCATATACCTATATGCGACAGTTCATAAGGCATGAAGAGCTGACTGAAAGCTTCGAGTAAGCAAAACAACAACCGACTACATCTCTGATGAAGCCGGTTGTTGTTTTTATATTGATTATGTCCTTTACCGGAACCAATATGGAAGATTCTAGCCACCACCTAGTATTCCAAGCAGGAATACCTCATCTCCATCATGAAGAACCGTTCCGGTTCCCGCATTTTGCCTGTTGACCATGCAGGTTACGCTTTTGAAATTTTCCCTGCTGGTGCCAGGTGAATCGTCTATGAGGCTCTGTATAAGCGCATCGACATTAGAGCCTTCAGTAAGGATGACCGTTCTTTTAGTGTTGGTCATTCCGGCCAAGGGTACACCTATATACTTCATCTCAATGCGCATATCATCATCTCCGTATCTTTACATTCCATTTATGGCATCGTCGACTGCCTTCTGAAGAAGTTCAATGAATTTAGGAAATGGGGTGTTCTGGAAAGATAGGAGCCTTTGCGATTCCTCCGTATCATACCAGTCGCCGTAAATCGGCTTCTCCGGATATTCGGCATCCTCAGCAGGAACATCAAGGACTGCAAGGAACTTCTCAACAAATTCGCTGCCCCTCATCTGCCAGGTCTTTCCACCTGATACTATGAGAACCTTGTTGGCTGATTCTTCATTTTCAACTGCCCCTATGAGAGCACTGACAACGTCACCGCGATAAACGAATTCCACCCTCTGGTCTGCAACAAACGGCCACGAGGGTGGATCCATAAGTGCTGCAAGAACAACTCCCGCTACCCTGAGTATAGTATAGGTTATGCTAGAATCAAATACGTATTTTTCTGCTGCCACCTTAGACTCGCTGTAGAATGTGTTGGGCTTCTGCAATGTGGTCGGCTTCACAGGAGGTTCATCCATTGTGCTGTCACCATATGAAGCGACTGTGGATGAAAATATGAGTCTCGCTTTGCTTCCGTCAGCCTTTATTGCATCAACAAGGTTAGACGTGCCCTTTACGTTTACTGCAAAGGTCTTGTCCCTGTTCCTTTCACTTACTGGGGGGAGAAGCGCTGCAAGATGGACAACCATGTCCATTCCCTTGACTGCTTCGCCAATTGATGAAGGATCTGTGATATCTCCCTTAATGCCCTCAATTCCATACTCTTCAAGTCCGTCATAGTTGGCATTCGGTATGTCATAAGCGTATACCTTGAAGCCCTTCTTTGAAAGAGCTATGGAAAGCTCCTTGCCCATGCTTCCGGCACCGCCAGTTATAAGCAGTTTCTTCAATATGTATCCCACCTTTGCTGCTTGGTTTTGACATTAATATTTGGGCCGCCCAGTGTTTAGTTGGGCGGCCCGGAGTTTTCTAGTAGAAATCCTTAGCTACAAAGTCCAGGCCGAGATTCTCGTAGCTTCTCTTGCTTGGGATTCCGGTAACCGGATCCCATCCGGCAAATGCGAAGAAGTTTGCTGAGAGCCTGTCAACATCTATGTCCACTCCTGCAAGTGGGCCTGCCGTCTGAGGCGGCTTTCCTACTGCCCTGTCAGTTATGGTCATGTCAGAAAGTCTCTTGCCCTCCCTGAGGTTGAAGCTGTGCCTGAGGTCAAGGATCCTTAAGCCTGTAGCCATCTGGTCCTGTGACTTGAATGAGTTTCCGGTAATAGCCTCGAGGTATTCTGCTTCCGCTCCCTGTACACCCGAGAACATCAGGAACAGGCAGAAACCGCCTGCGTTATTTATCTCCTGACCGGTAGTGAGCGTAACATCGAGGAATCCTGTAGTCCTGTAGTCATACTTGTCTCCAAGAGGAACCCCGGCAGCCTGGGCAAGCCCAAGTCCGCCCTTGACGTGCCTTCCCGGTGTCGGGTCAAACTTGTAGGTTCTGGAGAATCCTGGGGCAAGCTTAGGATCATGCATAGGAAGCTCTATTCCTGATGCAGTCTGAAGATATTCAGCTCCTTTTCCGAAGTGCTTTGCTGCGAATGCAGATCCGTTTGCAAGTACCGCTCCCACGCCTTCACAGTCCGCTATCTTCTGGGTAATTGCAACTATCGCCTCTCCATCTCCCCACTTGAGGTCTATGCCATCCAGCTCTTCCTTCGAGAGGATTCCCTCATTGTAGCATTCCATAGCCCACGCTACAGTCATACCTGCTGAGATCGTATCAAGTCCGTACCTGTTGCAGATTTCGTTGCATTTGAATATTGAATCCATTTCTGAATTGAGTAGTGTAGATCCGAATGCGGCAAGAGTCTCATACTCAGGTCTCTCTGTTGGACCCAGAGGCCATCTTCCGTCATTTACCTCATACTCTGCTCCGCAGCCCATAGGACAGTTGGCGCATGCATATTTCTTCGTCTTGTAGGTCTTGTCATAGGTAGGTGTAGCTACCTTTCCTGCTGCCTCTTCTCCAAAATCCACTATACCGACTCCGCCCCAGTTCTTGACAGGGGAGTCTCCGTTAAGTGCTGAGGCACCAGTACCGACTCCAGTTCCGTATTCTCCAAAGCCCTGAGCAGCAGGACTTTCCTTGAGGGCAGCTGTGATCTTCCTGTTTATCGCATTAACCTTTTCTGGTGAGAATACCGGGGTTTCCTTGGTTCCATAAGCTACTATCGCCTTAAGCTTCTTGGATCCCATTACAGCGCCGCCGCCGCCTCTTCCAGGTGCCCTGTGACCGTCATTTATCGGGCAGGAGAGGTAAGCCATCTTTTCGCCTGAAGGTCCTATGGCAACGACTCTCGCCTTTGGCTGGCCTGTAGCTTCCTTAAGAGCTTCCCAGGTCTCCTTGGCATCCATTCCCCATAGTGCCGAAGCNNTTTTAAGCTCAGGTCCGAAGTATCCACCAGAGTTCGCATCATTCCATCCTCCTGTGACAGGGGATTTGCAAACCAGAGTGTATCTTCCGCCAAACATTGCCTTTGATCCGTTCGCCGGTCCTGTTATGAAGCCAAGGATGCTCTCAGGTCCAAGCGGATCTGCGCCCTTTGGCATTTCCTCGTAAAGTACCTTTGCTCCAATTCCGTAACCGCCTATGTATTTGTCGGTTATGTCCTTGGTAAGTTCCCTTTCTTCAATGGCACCGGTAGTAAGATCTACAAACAGCATCTTACCCATGTATCCATATAACATGTCTCATTTCCCCCCTCATAATTATGTTAGTGCATTAGCTATCCTATTCTTCGTCAAGTATGGACATTTCATCGACCTTTCCCTTTGGCTTGATATGAAGCTCTGCAAATGAAAGCCTTGGCAGGTCATAGAAGTATTCGCCGGGTTCGTAATTTCCGCTCTTAAGAGCTTCTCTGTTGACCTTTCCAAAGACGTTATCTGGAGAGTATGGTGGGAACCAGAAGTCAGTCTCTTCGCCAGGCTCTGATTCAACAAGAACATACTCAGTGGAACCGATGCCGTTATATTCTCCTGCGTTGCATTGCGCCCACTGGCTGATCTTTGCCACGCTGGATACATTTGTGAACCTTTCGGTTCCGGGGTCCCCGAATCCGAACTCATCGGCCTTTGATTCAGGTAGAGCTGCCTTTGCTTCTGAAGCCTCTATGCATGCCAGGTCTACTGCAACAGGATCCTTCGAGGCGAATATTCCTATGTTCGGAACGAGAGGCCTGTCATGGAAGTTTACACAATCACACCAAGGGGATATGTCCATCGCGTAGTTCACGAACATGAATTTGTCCTTGCCTATGGCGTGGATGTAGCCTGATGCTGCATCTGCTATGGTTGGAGCCCAGGTCGCGGTTATTTCCGGCTTGAGGGTAAGAAGTCCTGCAAAGAGCGCCGAACTGAAGCAGCCTGCGCACTTTCCGCATTTCTCATTATAGAAATGGAACACGCCATCTTTCCATTCGAAGGCACCAAACGGGCAACCCTCGACAGCCCTGTCGACTATATTCGGATGAGGAGCCTGTGCCAGCTGCTGTGCAGCTGCCTGATTGGGTTCCAAAGCCTGCAGGCCGTATACCGGATGGTTCAGGAAATGAGTAGAAATCTTTCCTCTCTTGGAGCCCATGCCGATACCTACATTCTTGAGCGCTCCGCCATAGACTCCCATGGGGTGACCCTTGAAGTGGGTGACGACGATGCATGCATCAAGCTCAAGAAGCTTCTTGCCCATGAAGGAATGCTTCATGTATACGCCGTGTGGAATCTCAACCTGGACATCATCAAATCCATAGTCACCGTCGCAGATCCATATTGGACAGCCCAGCGCTTCTTCAGTGAAGCCATGCCTAGCTATGGCCCTGAGATGGTCTGTCTTGATACCTCTTGATGTGTAGTCTCCGAAGGTGATTGTGTTGCAGTCAACAATGACAGGCTTTCCACCCAGCTTCTTGACTTCCTCAACAATTGCTCCTACCCATTGAGGTCTAAGGTTGAGTGAATTTCCATATTCGCCCATGTGAATCTTGATTCCTACAGTGTCGCCTTCCTTGAACAGCGTCTTGAGTCCTGCATCCCTGAGTAGCTTAACAGCTTTGAAAGGAGTGCTCTCCTGCAGGCTGTTGGCCCTGTCGTTCATAAAGTATACTTTCGATGCCAATTTACTTCCCCCTTTTCTATTTTATGATCTACTTGAGATCATCAAGTCATAACGGATGCCTTGGTGGCAATGATCTTTGCAAGTGATTCCAGCTTGTAATTAAGGCTTGCAGCTCCTTCAAGCGCTGCAGTGCTTCCTATTTCTTCCTTTAGCGCTGAAGCTGAATCAAAGCAGCCCTGTGCAAGGTCGGTGCCTTCCTTGGACCTCAGCCATACCTTGTTCCTGCACTTCTTAGCCCAGTCCACGGAGCTTGAGATGGTTTCTGAAAGCTCTGCATAATTTTCATCCGAATAGCTTTCCTTTGATCCGTCCAATGATTCTGCAATACCCTTGACCAACTTGTAGGTCTCGTCGATGATTTCGCGACCGTCACTCATTTTCATTCCTCCCCTTTACCCTATATATGCGCACTCACTGAAGCTTGCCTGCAGTATCTTCTCCTCCGGCAGACCCTCACCGATGACAACAACGACACTCTTTCGCTCCTCCCCGTCTTCCCACTTCCTGTCAGCCTTTGAATGGAAGGTCTTCCTTACAGCCTGAAATTCGAATCTCTCTTCAAAGCCCTGAAAATTGAAGAAACCCTTGCTTCGCAGCATCTTCGTCCCGTTATTCATGAAGAGGTCCTGAAGCCATGCATTTACCTTTTCCTTGTCCATGGGCCTTGTCTCAGTAAGTGCAATAGTCCTAATGTCATCCATTCCAACTGCTCTCCTTCCTTCCTTTACTCTCCCGTATACGCCTTCAAGCTGATCAGAAAGGCTTATGTCGGTGACTTCTTTGGGATCTGCTTCTCCGAAACTTGCCCGGATTATCTTAGCCATCATGTTCATTCCCCTGATTCGCTCTTCGAGTTTGTCAACTTCAGCTTCGTCAGCCAGGTCGGTCTTGTTTATGATCACAACGTCCGCCAATGCTGCCTGCTCCCTTGCAATCCTGTATTCATCAAGGTCCAGGCTTCCGTATTCAGCGCTGACTATCGCTATATAGCTTCCAAGCCTGTAGTTCCTTGATACATCTCCCAGGAAGAACAGCTGGACCAGGTCCTCAGGCTTGTCAAGGCCGCTGCTTTCCATGAGCACCGAATCAAAAGTCTTGCCGTATCTCTCATGAAGGTTGTCGAGGAAACCGTACAGCATCAGCTGAGGGTCGTGGTGCATGGATACTCCCGGGAACACATGGATCCGACTCTTTGGGAGATGAACCAGCATGTCATCAATGGAAATCGAACCGAATTCCCTTACAATAACATCCACTCTCGTATCCTTCGATGCCTTGATAAGATGATTGACATGTGTAGTCTTGCCAGAGCCCAGGAAACCGCCGATTATCGTCACCGGAACCTTTGGTCCCTTTTGAGATGGCCCCTCCTTGTCATCCTTGTGGATATGCTCGTGCATCCTACCCACTGTGTCATTTGCGTGCAAATGACTAGTATGGCTATGGCCGTGACCATGTCCATGGTCATGCTCATGGACGTGATTGCTGTGATCAGAGTTGTGCTCCATAAGTACCTCCTGGTGTCATATCTGCTGAATATTCAGACATTTCATTCTATGGGTAAACATCCATTTACCGAACGTGTTCAACATAATCGTAATACTTAAAAACAAGCTTGTAAACGATTGCTAAATCGGTAACAAATATAAAATAGCGCAGTTTATATATACAAAACAAATAGATGTTTCGATTATGTGAAGTGAATTTTACATTCACATAAACTTCAAATGCCTCTACCAGGCCATCCTTATGGCAAAATGAGCAAAAGAAGCCTGAAATTACGTGGTTCCTTACAGGAATCACGCAATTTCAGGCTTTTATTGCCATCATAATAACACTGGAATTTGTTCCAATAAGAAACAAAAATACCAGCTGCATTTACAATAAATTCATTTTGTTTACTATAAAGTTACAGTTTTTTTCATCAATTCTGAAATAGCCTGCTTAATTTTAACAAAGGCTACTTCAGGGTCATATATTCCTGTAACGGACTGCTCCAGAGGACATTTTCCGTCATTTGTCCTGTTTATGATGTAGGGGACGGTCTCCAAAGCGTCTATATGGACTCCGTGGACTCCTGCTGCATCGAGGGCCTCCTCGCTAACCAGAGGAGTATATATGTTTTTGATACCTAGTTTTACTGCCATCAGGAGAGCTGCCTTTCCGATCACCTTGTCGACAAGCGCAAGCTCACCTGACCTTTCAGACAAGGGTTTTTCCATAAAGGCGATGAGAGGTTTGACACCAATGCCGGCATGTGTGAAGATTATTTCTTCATCCCGTAGTATGATACATGCGACATTATGAGTATCAAGAAGTTCCTTAGCTTGCCTTGCGTTCACTTAAAGCTACACCTGCCTTCTCTAGGGATAGAACAAGGAATGGAATTAGAATCAGCTGGATTGCGATTCCTGGGATCCCGTTCATTATTGCTCCTGTCATGTATATTGCCGGGGAGAGCTTAAGACCTAGAAGTGGCTGAAGTGTGAATACGGTAGCTGCAAGCGCGATTCTTCCAACAAGCATCGCCAGTATGAGAGATACGAATACATTCAGCTTCATCTTCTTGTAGAAAAGGCCTGCAGCAAGTCCATAGACAGTGACCTCGACCAGCATGAAGTAAAGTATCGGAGGCTGAGGCATACCGGTGAGGAGCGAGCTGAGTATCACCGTAGCAAAGCCTGCTATGGCTGCATATCTGCCTCCAATGATGAAGCCTGCAAGAAGCACCGGAATGTGCATCGGCAAGAAAATAGGTCCTGTTCCTCCGAACAGATGGAATACCTGTGGTACAAGGATGCCAAGTGCTATGAAAAGAGCTGATAGTGTCAGTGATTTTGTGTTTGTTCTCATTATGTTCCTCCTAATAAATAAATGACGCCACTGAAGGCTACAGTGCCTTCGTGGCGTCGTAATGTCTCAGAAGTTCGTCGACTGAGAAGTCCAATAATTCGTTTATATTAAGGTTTCTTGTTCCCGGTATCTCAACATTGCACCTGTTGAGTGGGATAAGTATCTTTAGCGCCGGACTGTTGCCGATCGCAAGTGCCATTGCCGGAGTTATCTCGCCCATGATCGAGTTTGGTATAACGATGGCCATCGGTCCCATTATCGCATCCACTTTTGGAGCGTTGACCAGAACAGCGTTTTCACCAGTCGCACCGACATCCGCCCCGGACCTCTTCATGCCCGCGGTAGCCATTGAATTCGTTCCAAGGGCTATTATCTCGAATTTGTCAGTATTCAGCTTCTTTATTCTCTCGATTATGCTCTTTCCGATTCCTCCGCCCTGTCCGTCTATGATTGCCACTCTCAATGTCAACACCTATCCTTGGGCTTAGTGATTGATAAAATACTTAACAACCTTTTCAAGATTCATTATAAATAAAACATCATAGTGTGTCAAATATGTTATTATTTACCACAGGCATGATAAAATTAGGTAAACTGATCTGAACACTGAAATCATAGCTGGAGGTGCCTGATGGGAGCTGCGTATTTTGACTGCACATGCGGAATAAGCGGGAATATGGTGACGGGAGCATTCCTCGACATGGGTATGCCGCCAGGGTATTTAGAAGACAGGATCATAAGGGTACTGCCTGAGTGGAGCTTTGGTCTTGATATCGTAACGCTGTCGCTTACCGGTGGAACCGCGACCTATTTCAACACTACAGTATCTGAAGAAGCAGAGAAGAGGCTCGGAGTGAGGAAATCAGGTGAAATAATCGAGATGATTCTCGGGAGCAGACTCGAGGAACCCTTAAAAAAACATACGGTCAGAATTTTCGAAAGCATGGTGAAGGCCAAGGCCAGAGCTCATAGCTGTTCTGAATCTTTGCTCGAATACAGAGGGGAATCCCTTGTAGATACTTTGATAGATATCATTGGAGCGGTTTCAGGACTCGAATATTTTGGCGTCGGCAGTGTTATCTCCACGCCGATACAGGTCGGGTCAGGGAAGATAAGGCTCTGGAAGGGTGACATGGATATACCCGCTCCAATGACCAGGATACTGCTCGAAGGGGCACCTTACTATTCCACGGGGATGACTGGTGAGATGGCTACGCCTACTGGAGCTGCGATAATTACAAATATTGCTGCAAAGTTCGGTTTTGAAAGGGAGCTGTCTGTCAATAAAGCCGGATATGGAGCGGCGACTGTAGATTCGGGACCGTCCGGAATACTGAAGGTATATCTCTGATGGGGGTTTTTCAATGAAGGACATTGTGGTGCTTGCACCGATAAAAGACATATATGACAAGGCAGTTCAGCTGGTGAAGGAGAGGAACTACAGCAATGTTGAGGTCGTCCTGGGAAACATGGGCGAAGGGCTTGTTATTGCCAGGGAACTCGTGAAGGACGGGGTGAAGATAATTGTCACCAGGGGGGGAACCTATAAGCTTCTTCAGGCTGACCTTTCAATACCGGTGGTGGAAATCAAGGTAAGCGCATTCGATGTGCTTGAAAGCTTCGACAGAATTGGTGACAAAGACGAGATTGTGGGAGTTGCCGGATATACGAATGTCGTCTATGGCTTCGACATCCTTAAGAAGCTGATTCCCAACAGAGTGGTTAAGGTGGAGATAACCAGCGAAGGTGACATCCACAACATTATTGAGGACTACAAGAACAAAGGGATAAAGACATATATCGGTGATGCCAACATAATAAGGATAGCCGAAGGCTTAAGCTGCAAGGGCATAGTAATCCATTCGCAGAAGGAGTCGATACTTTCAGCGATACAGGAGGCAAGAAGGATTCTCAAGGCTACAAAGGACGAGCTGTTCAGGGCCGAGCAGGTATCCACCATGGCTGACTTCGTAAGGGACGGGATAATTGCAATAGATTCAAATGAGCTTGTCACAGTCTTCAACAGGGCTGCTGAGAGAATATATGGATTACAGAGCAGGGAAGTCATTGGAAGGAAAGTTGAGAAGGTCATACCAGGGACGCTGCTTCCGTACACTATGATTACAGGAGATATACAGACCGGCGAGCTTGCAAGTGTCAAAGATACGAGGATTACCTGCAATCGGGCACCTATTATCGTGAACAACGAGGCTGCCGGAGCTGTGGCTACCTTCCAGGAGGTCGCTGAGCTTCAGAGCCTGGAGCAGAAGGTCAGAAGAAGCCTGGATGACAACGGGTTCACTGCAAGATACCATTTCTCCGATATCATCTGCCAGAGCAAAGCTATGAAGGAATGCATTGAAATCGCAAGGGAGTATTCGAAATATGATACACCTGTCCACGTATGCGGGGAATCTGGTGTCGGCAAGGAGCTTTTCTGCCAGAGCATGCACAATGAAGGCGTAAGAAAAAACGGTCCGTTCGTAGCAGTCAACTGTGCTGCCATTCCGCCAAGCCTCATAGAGAGTGAATTCTTCGGATATGAGGAGGGGTCGTTCACTGGTGCGAGAAAGAAGGGCAAGCCCGGGGTTTTCGAGCTTGCACATAACGGCACGCTATTCCTTGATGAGATCAGTGAAATACCTCTGGAGCTTCAGGGACGGCTTTTAAGGGTACTTCAGGAGAAGCAGGTGATGCGTATCGGCGGAGGCAAGCTAATTCCGGTTGATGTTAAGATAATTACAGCATCCAACAAATATCTTAAGAGGATGGTGGACAACGAGCAGTTCAGGAAGGACCTTTACTTCAGGATAAATGTCCTTACCCTGAGACTTCCCCCTCTATCCGGAAGGAAAGAGGATATCCCGGTCCTTGCAGAGCATTTCATAAGGAAGTATGCTAAGGTCTATGGAAAGAAGCCCCTTGAGATAAATCAGATGACAAAAGAGATCCTCATGAACAGAAGCTATGAGGGAAACATAAGGGAGCTTGAAAACATCGTTGAGAGGAGTGTCATCCTCGGATCCTTCGACTATCTTAAGGATGAGGTCATTTCTCCTGGAGCAGCAAAATCAGAAACAGGCTCCGAGAAAACGAGTGATCCGCTAGGTGAGCTTGTCAGTAAAGGCATGGACCTCAAGACTCTTGAGGACAGATACATTGAAAAAGTGATGGAATCTTCCTCCAGGAATGTGGGGGAAGCGGCAAAGATACTTGGAATAAACAGGACTACACTCTGGAGAAGGATCAAAAGCGAAGAGACCAGAGAATGAGATGATGCATTTAGCAACTATTGTTGCTAAATGCATCATCTATTTTGCGGTTTGCAACCTTTTTCCTAAGCCCCAAAATGGCTGATTCTTCAGAAGTAAAGCGCTTCAACGGTTTTAACATTTGGCACGCTAATTGCTAATATATTATCGAACTAATCAACAATAAATTTTCAGGAGGTCAACATGCAAATATTAAAGACCGTCAGAAGGATCCCAGGAGGACTCATGGTAGTTCCGCTGCTTTTGGGAGCTGCAATCAACACATTCTTCCCGAGCCTGCTCACCATCGGAGGCTTCACCACTCACCTGTTCAAGACAGGAGCTCTTCCGATACTCGCAGTATTCCTTTTCTGCAACGGAGCACAGATAAGTGTAAAGCAGGCAGGAGCGCCACTTGCTAAGGGACTGGGACTTACGTTAAGCAAGTTCATAATCGGTGCAGGGCTTGGAGTCCTTGTAAACACTTTGTTCGGACCTGCAGGAGTACTAGCCATATCACCTCTTGCGATAATAGCTGCAATCACCAATTCTAACGGAGGCCTCTATGCGGCTCTCGCAGGAGAGTATGGCGATTCCACTGACGTAGGAGCTGTATCCATACTTTCGATTAACGACGGACCGTTCTTCACAATGCTTGCATTCGGAATCACAGGAATAGCTACAGTTCCACTAATAGCCCTTGTAGCTACAATAGTTCCCATACTCATAGGCTTCGTCCTGGGAAACCTCGATGAGGAGCTCAGGACGTTCCTTGACAAGGGAACAACCGTACTCATACCTTTCTTCGCATTCCCACTGGGAGCAGCCCTTAACTTTGGCCAGATAATTCAGGCAGGACTTCCTGGAATAGTGCTTGGAGCAGCATGCACTCTTCTTACAGGAATAGGCGGATATTTCACGATGAAGCTTCTCAAGTCAAAGCACCCTCAGGTAGGAGTTGCGATAGGAACTACAGCAGGAAACGCTGTAGCCACACCAGTAGCGCTGGCAGCAATAGATCCGAGCCTTGCTGCCATATCGGCACAGGCGACAGTGCAGATAGCAGCGGCTATTATAGTCACTGCGATACTCTGCCCGATGTTCGTGAACTACATGGACAAGAGGGAGAAGGCAAAGATAGCTGCAAAGGCTCAGGCCGCATAGGAATTTCTTTCAGGATACTGTTGATGTATCCTGATTCCATCCAGGGAGGTATATACAATGACTGATATAAAGTTGCCTTATGGCCAGGGATATCTTGAAGCTGAAATACCTGATGAAAGGATTGCCGGAATACTTGTTTCCGACATGCATCACTATAAGCCATCTGAGACTCAGGTTGAGATTGTTAGGAAGGCCATGGAGAATCCAATCGGCACCCCAAGGCTTAAGGATATGGCCAGGGGAAAGAAAAAGGTCGTAGTAATAGCAAGCGACCATACAAGACCTGTACCAAGCAAGGTGATAATGCCTTTGATGCTTGAAGAAATCAGGGAGGGCAATCCTGATGCTGAAATAACAATACTCATATCCACAGGATGCCACAGAGGAACTACAGAGGCAGAGCTCCTTTCAAAGTTCGGACCCGAGATAATGGCGACTGAGAAGATATATGTCCATGACTGCGATGATGAGAGCATGCTCAATAACATAGGGACACTTCCATCAGGCGGAGAGCTTATCATAAACAAGCTTGCCATAGAGGCTGACCTTCTTGTTTCCGAGGGCTTCATAGAGCCACACTTCTTTGCTGGTTATTCAGGAGGAAGGAAGAGCGTGCTTCCAGGAATCGCAAGCAGGAAAACTGTAATGTTCAACCACAATGCAACCTTCATCGACAGCGACAGGTCGAGGACGGGAATCGTGGACGGCAATCCTATCCACAGGGACATGCTTTATGCTGCCAGGGCAGCAAGGCTGGATTTCATAGTCAATGTAGTCATCAACTCCGACAAGGAAGCCATATTTGCCGTTGCAGGTGACTGTGACCTGGCCCACATAGAGGGAAGGAACTTCCTCAACAGCCAGTGCAAGGTATCGAGGATATCTGCCGACATAGCGATAACTACAAATGGAGGATATCCTCTTGACCAGAACATATACCAGGCAGTAAAGTGCATGACCGCTGCCGAAGCTACCCTTAATAAAGGCGGAGTCATGATAATCGGAGCCAAGTCAAATGACGGGCATGGCGGAGAAGGCTTCTATAAGTCATTCAGCGAAGAGCAGGATGTATCGAAGATGATGGATGAATTCCTAGCAACACCAAGCGAGGATACCATACCTGACCAGTGGCAGTCCCAGATTTTCGCAAGGATACTCAAGAACTACAAGGTTGTATACATATCGGAAGCACCAGACAACATTGTAGAGGACCTGCATATGATTCCGGCGCATTCGATAGAAGAGGCCATAAAGAAGGCAGACGAGATTCTTGGAAAATCTGATGCGAAAATCACAGTAATTCCTGACGGAGTATCAGTCATCGTATTATAATGATAGAGGAGCCTTGGGTAAAGCCCAAAGGCTCCTGAATAGCATACAAGGGGGATAACATGAAGAAAGTAGTACTCATACCGGATTCATTCAAAGGAACTTTAAGCTCATCAAAGATTTGTGAGATCATAGGGGGAAGGGTAGAAGAGCATTTTCCAGGCTGTGAAGTGGTTTCGATACCAGTGGCTGACGGAGGAGAGGGAAGCGTTGACTGTTTCCTTACAGCACTTGGCGGTGAGAAGATTCACCTTACAGTCAAGAATCCGTATTTCGAGGATATGGAATCATTCTATGGGATCATCGATGAAGGAAAGACAGCCGTAATAGAAATGGCAGCATGTGCAGGTCTTCCGCTTGTTGAAGACAGGCGCGACCCCAGGAAGACCACAACCTATGGAGTAGGCCAGCTCATACTTGATGCTGCCAAGCGTGGCGTAAGCAAGATAGTGGTAGGACTCGGCGGAAGCAGCACGAACGACGGAGGCTGCGGAGCAGCTGCTGCCATAGGTGTAAGCTTCTATAACGAGAAGGGTGAGAAGTTCATTCCTACAGGCGGAACAACCCATGAAATCGCAAGGATAGACCTTTCTGAAAAGACCAGGGAGCTTGACGGTATAGAGATAGTAACAATGTGCGACATTGACAACCCTATGTACGGAAAGACAGGGGCAGCCCATGTATTCGGTCCGCAGAAGGGTGCAGATCCGGAAATGGTCCTGTTCCTTGATGAAGGAATAAAGCATCTGGCAGAGGTCATAAACAAGGATCTGGGAATGGACCTTTCAGTTGTTCCGGGAACCGGAGCAGCAGGAGCCATGGGAGCAGGAATGATAGCATTCTTCGGCTCGAAGCTCCAGATGGGAATCGAGACTGTGCTTGACACCGTGAACTTCAGTGAGGTGATCGAGGGAGCTGACGCCATATTTACAGGTGAGGGAAAGATTGATTTCCAGAGCCTTAGAGGCAAGGTTGTCATCGGAGTCGCACGAAGAGCAAAGAAAAAGGGTGTTCCAGTAATCGTCGTTGCCGGCGGAGCAGACAATGATATCGAAGAAGCCTATGAAGTAGGTGTCTCCGCAATCTTCACTATAAACAGGCTGCCTGAGGCATTCGAGACAAGCAGGTATAAGAGTGTGGAGAATCTTACATTCACTGTGGATAACATTCTAAGGCTTGCGAAGTCACTGAAGGCATAACTCACCATTTACTTAAGAAAGGCTGGAAATCCTGATTTGGATATCCAGCTTTTTTTGCTTAGTTTAGTTGCATCTTTACCTGTACAATCAGTCGTATGAATGGAAGGAGCCGCCCTGAATAATCAAGGCGGCTCCCCTCCAACAGTGAAATAAGAGGTTTATTTGTAGTTGGCAATCAATAATTTGAGCTGTTTCAGGTATGCATCTCAAAAGGAGTATACAGCCTGATCTGCCAAGCTATTTCTTGGCCTTGGCCTTTACGGCATCTGATATTATAAGCTCGGCGCCAGTTGCAGCCTGAACCTCTTCGATGGTGAACTCTGGATTGATGTCGTCAAGTACGAGTCCTGCAGGCGTAACCTTTATGATAGCCATTTCAGTGATTATCTCGTTAACCTGCGCAGCTGCAGTAAGTGGGAGTGTGCATTGCTTAAGTATCTTATGTGCACCCTTCTGTGTATGCTCCATGGCTACTACAACCTTCTTGGCTCCTACAACGAGGTCCATTGCTCCGCCCATTCCAGGTATCATCTTGCCAGGTATCATCCAGTTTGCAAGGTTACCCTTCTCATCAACCTGAAGCGCACCGAGAACAGTCATGTTCACATGACCTCCCCTGATGATTCCGAATGAGGTAGCTGAGTCGAAGAATGATCCGTGAGGAAGTATCGTAACAGGCATTCCGCCAGCGTTGAATATTGCAGGATCTTCCTTGCCTGCCTCTGGTGCAGGGCCGAGTCCCAGGAAGCCGTTCTCTGACTGGAAAGTTACTGAGATTCCTTCTGGAACGAAGTTAGCGACTGCTGTGGGAAGACCTATTCCGAGATTGACAACGTCTCCGTCCTTGAGCTCCTGTGCCACTCTCTTGGCTATGAAATTTTTGATTTCGTTCTTGTCCATTAGTTCTTCCCTCCGTTGACGATATATGTCACGAATATTCCAGGAGTCTTGACGTCAAGCTGGTTTATTTCACCGATCTCAACTACTTCTGCAACTTCCGCTATCGTAATGTCTGCTGCTGTAGCCATCAATGGATTGAAATTGCTCTTTGAGCCTGCATATACAAGATTGCCAAACTTGTCAGCCTTCTCAGCGTATACAAGGGCAACATCTGCCTTGAGTGGAAGCTCAAGAAGGTACTCCATTCCATTGATTACCATCTTTTCCTTGCCTTCCTCGACTATTGTTCCCACTCCGGTAGGTGTAAGGAATCCGCCAAGGCCTGCACCTGCAGATCTGATTCTTTCTGCAAGGGTTCCCTGTGGAACCAGGTCGACTTCCATTTCATTGGCTATCATCTGTCTTCCTGTCTCAGGGTTTGTTCCTATATGGCTTACGATTACCTTTTTGAACATCTTAGCTACTACCATTTTGCCGACACCCTTGTCTACAAAGGCAGTATCGTTGCAGATGAGCGTAAGGTCCTTGACTCCCTTTGCTACAAGAGCATCGATGAGCTTCTCTGGTGATCCTCCTGCAAGGAAGCCTCCCACCATTATTACGGAGCCGTCCTTGACATGGCTTATTGCCTCTTCTATGGTGACTATCTTGTTCATCAATATTCCTCCTGTAACCTATTTGGAAACTATGACAGCAGTTCCCTGTCCGCCGCCTATGCAAAGAGTTGCTAGGCCGGTCTTGGCATCTTCTCTCTTTGCCATCTCATGTATCAGAGTGACAAGTATCCTTGCTCCTGATGCTCCGATAGGATGACCAAGCGCAATTGCTCCGCCGTTTACGTTTGTCTTCTCAGGGTCAAGCTCGAGGTCATGCATTACTGCCATAGCCTGAGCTGCAAAAGCTTCGTTGGCTTCTATGAGGTCGAGGTCTGCAACTGTCATTCCGCCCTTTGCAAGTGCCTTCCTGACTGCAGGTATTGGTCCTGTTCCCATTATCTTAGGGTCAACTCCAGCTGAAGCATATGACTTGATTGTAACAAGAGCCTTGAGTCCGAGCTCGTCTGCCTTTTCCTTGCTCATTATTACAAGCGCTGCAGCTCCGTCATTTATTCCTGATGATGAAGCGGCTGTGACTGTTCCATCCTTCTTGAATGCCGGCTTAAGCTTTGCAAGTCCTTCGTAGGTTGTTCCGAACTTAGGAAATTCGTCAGTGTCCACTACAACAGGATCTCCCTTTCTCTGAGGGATGATTATTGGAACAATCTCGTCAACGAACCTTCCTGACTTTATTGCAGCCTCTGCCCTGTTCTGGCTTGTAGTTGCAAACTGATCCTGGCCTTCTTTTGTGAGTCCCCACTGGTCAACTATGTTCTCAGCGGTCACTCCCATGTGGTATCCGTTGAATACATCTGTAAGGCCATCCTTGACCATGTAGTCCTCTACTGATGCATCTCCCATCCTCATTCCCCATCTTGAGGTCTTGAGGAGATATGGAGCCTGTGACATGTTCTCGGTTCCGCCGGCAACTATTATGTCAGCATCTCCTGCTATGATCGCCTGTGCTGCAAGTGCAACCGCCTTGAGTCCTGATCCGCAGACCTTGTTGACTGTGAATGAAGGAACCTCTATTGGAATTCCAGCATGGATAGATACCTGTCTTGCTACATTCTGACCGAGACCTGCTCCAAGAACGTTTCCGAATATGACTTCTTCAACGAGCTCAGGCTTGACTCCAGCCTTTTCAAGGGCACCCTTTACTGCTGCTGTTCCGAGGGCCACTGCAGAAACTTCCTTGAACTTTCCACCGAAAGCTCCTAGTGGAGTCCTTACTGCACTTACGATTACTACTTCTCTCATTATTAAACCTCCTATAACTTTTGGTTTCACTTATGTAATAGCAAAATCCGTGCCAACGGGCCTGGATTTTTTCAGGAATCTGCAAAGCATTGACCTTGGCCGGTTTAGAGAGACTCATAAGAATTGTTCGCCATAATCTGCAAATTGGGTTTTGTGTACCCAATTAGGTACACTTTGTGGTATGATGATTGTGACACATGGCTAAAACCCAATAAAATGAATGAAAACGTTGTGATTTATGCATTTTCTAGTTGTATCCAAATGGATACACTTGTTGGATTACTGTATAATTTCAGGTACACTGGCTTTTTGGCATTCTGTATTAGAAGTCAGCAGAATCAATGAAAAGCGGGTTTTATGAGTAAAAGTTTACTAAATGTTAATATTATATCAATGGAGGCTGAGATGGCTACTGAGTATTTGAATAAAATTGATGAGGAAGAACGCAGGCAGCTTGAACTCCTTAAGGAGAGCCTGGTAATGCTGGAGGATATCCTTACATATGCATACGAGGGATATGTACTTGTGGATAAAGAGGGCAGGATAGTGAAGATCAACTATGAGAAGCTGCTCGGTATCAAGGAGGAGGATGCTGTCGGAAAGGATGTCAGGGATGTGCTGGAAAATACCAGGATGCATATAGTCGTAAAGACAGGAGAGAAGGAGCTTAGGGATGTCCAGAGACTCCAGGGTCACGACATGATCACGAACAGGATACCCATAATAAAGCACGGAAAGGTTATCGGTGCTGTTGGCACGGTTCTCTTCAAGGATATCAGCGAAGTCAAGGAACTTGCACACCAGCTGCTTGACCTTCAATCGAAAATAAACAAGTACAAGGGTGAGATTGAAAGGATAGAGGGAACCAGATTTTCCTTCAATACCATAAACACAGTCAATCCGAAGATGCTGTACCTCAAGAAGGTAGGGGAGATGGCTGCGGAGTCGAATTCTACGGTTCTGATTACCGGTGAAAGCGGAACGGGAAAGGAAGTGTTCGCACATGCGATACACAGTGCCAGCTACAGGAAAAACGGACCCTTTGTACCCATCAACTGCTCAGCGATACCAAAGGAGCTTCTGGAATCCGAGCTGTTCGGATATGAGGAGGGAGCATTCTCAGGAGCAAAGAAGAAGGGTAAGCTGGGTAAGTTCCACATTGCTGAGGGAGGCACGATATTCCTGGATGAGATTGGAACCATGCCTCTCGATATGCAGGTCAAGCTCCTTAGAGTACTTGAAGCAAGGGAGTTCGAGCCTGTGGGAGGAAACAAGACCATATCGCTTGATGCAAGGATAATTGCGGCTACTAATGAGAATCTCGAGGAGAATGTAAGGACCGGCAAGTTCAGGAAGGACCTATACTACAGGCTCAATGTCGTCACCATAGACATTCCGCCTCTCAGAGAAAGGCTTGATGATATTCCAATCCTTGCTGAAGACCTGCTGAGGGGACTCGAGAAGGATTTCAAAATCGGAAGGAAGACACTTGACGACAAGACGGTTACACTACTCATGAACTACAGCTGGCCTGGAAACGTCAGGGAACTCAGGAATGTCCTTGAAAGAGCCCTGACACTTTCAACCAACAGGGTCATATTCCCGTCGAGTCTGCCTGAAAGGCTGCAGAAGAAGAACAAGGGGCTTGGTCTTCAGGATATTTCACCGATAAGTGAAATTGTAGAGAAGGCAGAGACTGAAGCTATAATAAACGCTATAAAGAAGTCAAACGGCAACAAGACCGAAGCCGCAGAAAAGCTTGGAATACACAGGACAGCCCTGTACAAGAAGATGGCAAAATATAAGATTGAGATGTAGAAGGAATCAGTGATTGGAGGAGCAATATGCTTGGACTTGGTATGATGGAACTTGTGATGCTGATATTTGCTGCTATTCTGACAGGCTTTTCGAAGACCGCGGTCTCAGGAGCCACACTACCTGCAGTTGCGCTTGTAGCATACAGCTTCGGCGGAAAGCTTTCCGCAGGGATTATGCTCACGATGCTTATGGTCGCTGATCTGTTCGGAGTTTATAATTACGGCAGATATGGCAAGCTTAAGGACCTTCTGAAGGTCCTGCCTCCTGCAATTGTGGGAGTTTTTCTTGGAGCTGCAGTCGGAAGCTACCTGAACGATGCTCAGTTCAAATTCCTGATTGGAGTGACTGTAATCTTTTGCCTTGTGCTTCTCATATACATGGAAACCATAGGCAGGAATGCGAAGATGCCGAGCAGTGCTCTTTTCCACGGCGCAACAGGGGTAGTCAACGGATTCGCATCAATGGTCGGAAACGCAGCCAGTCCAATTTTCAGCGTCTATATGCTATCCATGGGATTCACTAAGAACCGGTTCATAGGGACCGCTGCATGGTTCTTCTTTGTGGTAAATATAGTGAAGTTCCCCTTCCATGTATTCATCTGGAAGACAATTACCATGGAAACAGCAAGATACACTCTCTATATGCTACCGTTCATTGTCGGAGGCGCAGCCCTCGGAGTGTTCATGATAAAAAGGGTAAGCGAAAAGACCTTTAAGTACATAGTGATCGGAATGACTGCTTTGGCAGCTCTCCGGCTCATGCTTTAGGCAACAGGCTCCGGAAACTATCCGGAGTTTTTTTATTTTTATAGGACTTATTGGTTTTAAAAATAACAGATTTTTGAGGTTATGGAAGGTTCTGGAACAGCGAATTCCAATGTATGAATCTAATTGAAATAAAAAGTGTATTTTTTGTAAAATATTACACATATCTCAGTAAATTAACAGACAATTTAAACAATATAAGAATTGAATGTATAAATACTTAAAATTTATTAATTATACATTGGTTTATTGTGGTTAGCTCAACTATTTGGTCTTTGAGATATAATCAGGAGTTGTGATAATATGTTTTTGGAAAGCTTTCCCGAATTCTGTAAATGTATGTTAAATTTTGAACAGCTGTTTTGACACTCATTTGAAAAGCATCACGATATCGAAGCATTTGGCTGAAAGGCCATGCAATATTAGAAATGCAAGGAGGAGAAAAATGTTTAAGAAATTCACCAACGCCTGCGTCGCACTCGTCAACAAGTACCTGCCCGATGCCTTCCTGTTCGCCATCATCCTTACAATCATAACGTTCGTTGCAGGTATATTCATGACTGGCCAGACTCCACTCGCAATGGTCAACCATTGGGGCAAGGGAGTATGGTCGCTGCTGGCATTCTCAATGCAGATGGTACTCGTCCTGGTACTTGGAAGTGCAATGGCCAAGGCTCCTATCATAAAGAGACTCCTGGTCAAGATAGCTTCAATGGCAAAGAACCCTGCACAGGCAATCCTTATCACAGGATTCGTTTCAACGGTAGCCTGCTTCCTCAATTGGGGATTCGGACTGGTTGTAGGCGCGCTTCTTGCAAGAGAGATGGCAAGGGCCGTGAAGGGGCTTGACTACAGGCTTCTTATTGCTACTGCATATTCAGGATTTCTTATCTGGCATGGCGGACTTTCAGGCTCAATACCTCTGACGCTTGCGGGAGGAACACCTGATGCGCTCAAGGCACAGACTGCTGGAGCGGTAACTGCAGCTATACCTACATCGCAGACAATTTTCTCGAACTTCAACCTCACGATAGTTATCCTTCTGCTCATAGGAATTCCGTTGGTATGCTATGCGATGATCCCATCGAAGGAAAATACGGTAACCGTTGATCCAAAGCTCCTTGTTGATGCTGAGGTGAAGACCTATGTTATCAAGACTCCTGCAGAAAAGCTTGAGAATTCAAGGATCCTCTGGATACTCACAATTGCACTTTCAAGTGCTTTCATAATTTACACATTTGCAACAAAGGGTTTCAATCTTGACCTGAATCTGGTCAACCTCATATTCCTCACATTGGGCCTTCTGTTCCATGGAAACATAAGGAGATACATCGACGCAATTGAGGATTCAGCAAAATCTTCAGCTGGAATCATACTACAGTTCCCGTTCTATGCGGGAATCATGGGTATGATGACAGGTGCAAATGCAGCTACAGCAACATCCCTTGCTTCAGTAATATCCAATGCATTTGTAAGCATTTCGACAGTAACAACGTTCCCGCTGTTCTCATTCCTCTCTGCCGGAATCGTAAACTTCTTCGTTCCATCAGGCGGCGGACAGTGGGCTGTTCAGGCACCTATAATGATGCCTGCAGGACAGGCTCTTGGAGTTACACCTAATGTCACTGCCATGTCCATAGCCTGGGGCGATGCGTGGACAAATATGATCCAGCCTTTCTGGGCACTTCCTGCACTTGGAATAGCAGGTTTGTCGGCTAGGGATATCATGGGATATTGCATAATAACATTACTGCTTGGTGGAGTTGTCATTTGCGGTGTATTCCTGGCATTCCCGCTTATGGGGCTGATTTAATCAAATAGGCATAAAAAGATACAAGGCCGAAGCTGAAGTCAAAATGACTGAAGCTTCGGCCTTGCACCATATTATCTTGGATTCAGGGATTTCTTCTTGCAATGTCCACAAACCTGAATTTATCGGGGCAATGCCTCGACTGGGTATATTGTAGCAGCGTTCCATTCTGGAGATAGACCAAAGTGTTGACAACTGCAACCACATCGAAGCCCATCAGGTCAAGATTTCTCTCATCCTCTTCTGTTGCCCGTTCGATCACAATTTCCTTGTGAGCATAACCTATCTTCAAGCCCAGCTCATTTTCCAGATATTCGTATATTGAATCTTCGCATATCTCTATGGTTAGGTTCTCGACCATGCTCTTCAAGAAGTGGTCCTTGTCGAGGATCACCCGTCTTCCATCAATGGTTCTTACCCTTGTGACAGCCCATATTTCAGCGTCGATACCAAGACCAAGCTTTTCACGGATATATGGGTTCCCTTTGCACGATTTCAGACTGATCACCTTCGTCGTTGAATTGCCAATCACTTTGTTTGATGACAGCTCCTTGAAGCTTATCAGCCCTGCAACGGGGAATTCAAATCTCGTGAGCTCTGTCACGAATGAGCCTTTTCCACGTATCTTAGTAATAAAGCCGTTCTCAAGCAGGAGCTGCAAAGATTTGCGGACAGTATCCCTGGAGATTCCGTACTCTGCCATCAGTTCATTTTCTGAAGGCAGCTTGTCACCTGAGTTCAGGGTCCCGTCCTTTATCATGGAATGAAGCGTATTATATAGATTGGAGTATTTTGCCATTTCAATCACCAAGAATCATTTTAGCACGAAGGATGCTTATCCTCAACATATAAGGCGAATGACTCGTAAGGCCTTATTCTTATAATTTCTCCAACCTTTGCAAGATCACTGTAGTTCGAGATGAGGACTGATTCAAATGCGCACTTCCTGAAGTCGATTCTAGTCTCTTCGAAGAGCTTATCAAGGTCGAACGCTGTCTCATCATCATAGAAGTTGCTGACAACCAGCATCCTAACGGTGCCTTTGCATCTTACATAGCTCAGAAGGTGACGGTCATCCAGGTTTGTCATCCTGAAGGTGCCATCTGATATGACGTCATATTGTTTTCTGAGTTCTATGAGCTTCCTGTAGTGATTGAATATTGAATCCTGTGAAGCTATGTCTGCTTCAGCGCTTATACCTGAAATCTTAGAGAAGGGAAGCCAGGGTACAGTTGTGCTGAAGCCATGACCTTCAGAACCGTCCCATAGCATGGGTGTCCTGCCGTTGTCCCTGGATTTCTCCCTTAAGACTTCCAGGATATCTTGCTCAGCCATTCCTTTGGACTTCAGGATGTCATAGTAGTTTATGCTTTCAACGTCCCTGTATTCTGTTATGTCGTCAAAGTAAGCATTGGGCATTCCAAATTCCTCGCCCTGATAGATATATGGTGTGCCACGCATCAGATGTATTGATGATGCAAGCATCTTTGCAGATTCCTTGTGATATTTGCTGTCGCTTCCGAAACGGGACACAGACCTGGGCTGGTCATGGTTATTATAGAAGAGGGCCATCCAGCCGCCTTCCTTCTCCATTCCTGTCTGCCAGTCGTTAAAAATCTTCTTTAGCTCCATGAAGTCGAATTCCTTAAGTGTCCATTTGTCTCCAGCCTCATAGTCAACCTTAAGGTGATGGAAGTTGAAGACCATGCTGAGCTCCTCTTCGAGAGGATTTGAATACCTGACACAATTTTCGATTGAGGTAGATGACATCTCACCTACGGTTATCATGTCATGATGCTTTCCAAAGGTATTCTTTGCAAGTTCCTTGAGATGCTCATGAACCCTTGGACCGTCAGTATAGAACCTTCTTCCGTCTCCATTAAGGTCATCCTCCAGAACATCAGGCTTTGAAATAAGGTTGACCACATCGAATCGGAAGCCTACGACTCCCTTTCCGATCCAGAAATTCACCACATCGTAAAGCTCTTTCCTCAAATCTTCATTTTCCCAGTTGAGGTCAGCCTGGGTCCTGTCAAACAGGTGAAGATAGTATTCACCTGACTCACCTGCCGGTTCCCATGCGCTTCCCCCGAATTTGGAAATCCAGTTGGTAGGAGGAAGGGCCTCCCGGCCCTTCCTGAATATGTAGTAATCCTTGTACTTCTTGTCTCCTGAAATCGCCTTCCTGAACCACTCATGCTCAGTGGAGGTATGGTTAAAGACCATATCGAGCATTATGCCAAGTCCTCTTCTTTTTGCTTCAGCAATCAGTTCCTCAAGGTCTTCCATGGTTCCGAAGGATGGATCTATGCTGTAATAGTCTGCCACATCATAGCCGTTGTCATTCATCGGCGAGACAAAGACAGGCGTCAGCCAGAGACAGTCAGCGCCAAGACGCTTCAGATAGTCCAGCTTCATTGTGACCCCTGCGATGTCACCCTTACCGTCACCATTTGAGTCCATGAAGGATTTGACGTAAATTTGGTAAATGACCTTGTCCTTTATGCTTTGCATGGCAATTCTCCTTTGTTTGTCGATGGTTATCTAAGTGTTATTGTCTTTCCGGCAAGTACGCCCTTCCTCTCAAAGAAAACAGTGAGCGTGAAAGGGACGACTATCGCAATTAGCATGCATATCGCGAATATGCCCATGTATGGCCCCTGGATTGAAAGTATTCCGGGGAGTCCTCCAACTCCAATAGAGTTGGCCATGACACCTGTACTGACAGAAAGTACCGCTGCTATTGCAGAGCCGATCATTGCAGCAAGGAACGGATAGACATACTTGATGTTGATACCGAACATTGCAGGCTCGGTGACGCCCATGTAGCAGGATATGGCGGCTGGTATGGATACTGCCTCCTCATCCTTGTTTCCTCTGTGCATGTAGATAATGGCAAGAACTGCCGAGCCCTGTGCGATGTTTGAAATTGCAATCATAGGCCATAGGTTGGTTCCGCCGAATTCTGACATGAGCTGAAGGTCGATGGCATTGGTCATATGGTGAAGTCCTGTTATTACGAGCGGAGCATATGCAAAGCCGAACAGTCCCGCGAAGAGCCATCCGAAGGCTGAAGTAAGTCCTGAGTAGACGATGTCTGAAATGAAGCTTCCTATCTTCCAGCCGATCGGTCCGAGAACCGTGTGGGCGAGAAGAACAGTAGGAACGAGTGCGAAGAATGGAACCAGGATCATTGACAGGTAATCGGGAACTATCTTCTTGACCTTCTTTTCAAGGAACACAAGTGTGAAACCTGCAAGCATGGCAGGGATAACCTGTGCCTGATAGCCAATCATGTTTACCTGAGCAAATCCGAAATCCCAGAAAGGTATCTTCGTTGCTCCTGCGACTCCATATGCGTTAAGAAGCTGTGGTGAAACAAGAGTAATACCTAAAACTATGCCGAGTATCTGAGTAGTGCCGAATTTCTTAGCGATGGACCATGTTATGCCCACAGGCAGGTAATGGAATATAGCTTCACCGATGAGCCACAGGAAGTGGTTTACTCCTGCCCAGAACTGTGATACGGATGTTATGGTCTTTGTTCCGCCTTCAAGCAGAGGTACTGCATCTATGAGGTTCCTGAATCCGAGTATGAGACCTCCTACTACAAGTGCGGGTATCAGAGGTGCGAATATCTCGGCAAGGTTTGCAAGAGTCCTCTGCAGCAGGCTCATGTTCGACTTCGCTTCCTGCTTGACCGCATCCTTGGATACGCCCTCAATTCCGGCTACTGCAGTAAAGTCATTGTAGAAGTTATCGACGTCGTTGCCGATTATGACCTGGAACTGTCCGGCTTGTGTGAAGCTGCCCTTTACGGTCTTAAGCGCTTCGATACCCTTGATGTCAGCCTTTGGAGGGTCCTTCAGAACGAATCTCAATCTGGTGACGCAGTGGGAAACGGCAGTTATGTTCTCCCTTCCGCCAATTAGTTCAAGCATCCTTTTCGATTCTTNNTTTCAATATACACCAACTAAAAACTTCCGTCAATACGTTTACATCATATCCCGTAAAGCAATTTTTTCATTTTTTTAGAACTCTTTGTATATTTGGAATGGGTTCCCGGTCATGATGAAATTTATAAGCTTTTGTGGTATATTTTCCTTAATGGTAAAAATCTGGTATTAAGGCAGGAGGAGTGTCCATATGTTCAAGCTTTTCAAGAAACAGAAGACAGAAATTGTGTCACCGGCCGCGGGCGTTTTGAATTCCATAACTGAGGTTCCTGATCAGGCATTCGCATCTAAAATGATGGGTGACGGATTCATAGTTACACCTGAGACCGGAGATATATTCTCACCTGTAGACGGAACTGTCGCCATGATATTCCCTACGGGACATGCTCTGGGACTTAGATGCGCTGACGGTACTGAGCTTCTTATACACATAGGTGTGGATACTGTGGCTCTGAACGGTGAAGGCTTTGAGAAGATAGTATCAGAGGGACAGAATGTAAAGAAGGGTGACCTTATCGCAAGGTTCGACCTGGAAGGCGTCAAGGCTAAGGTGCCTTCAACCGATATCATCATCGTATTCACCACAGGCGAGGCTTGTGAGGTCCTGAAGGCAGGAAAGAGAGTCGCAGCCGGTGAAGCTGAAATAGTGGACTACAAGAAACAGTAGAAATGAAGAATCAGGCTGAAGCAGATATGATGCTTCAGCCTGATTTCTTACTGGGATTCGTATCCCTTTATGATTCTTGATGAGAAAACGCCTTTATTATCCATGATTTCCTGAATGAAGGCATCCTTGTCAGCAGATGCTCTGAGGTCAAGGGTGAAGAGGCATGTGCCAGTACCTTCCGTCCTTGACTCAAGGTGTTCAAGGTCAAGGACTTTTGCGCTAATCCGAGATAGGTATGCTTCAATTGCCGAGAGGGTCGACTGATTCCCGTCATAAGAAATCTCGATCGTAATGACTCCAGTCTTTTTGAACATCACTTCCTGAAGCCGTCCGAGTGCGAGAAGTACTGTCAGCGCGAGGAGGGAGGTGCCGATGCCGACAGCATAGTAACCCATCCCGACTGAAAGTCCGGCTACTGCCACCAGCCACAGCGAGGCAGCTGTAGTCAGTCCTTTAATGTAGTTCCTGGTCAGGAAGATGGTGCCAGCTCCAAGAAAGCCGATTCCACTTATGACCGCAGCTCCGAGCCTCCCGATGTCAAGCTTCACAGCTTCTGCAAGCGCAGGGTTCTGGGCTATCAGTCTTCCTGCCTCCTCCAGCATTGAAATCTGGAGAAGGGAAACTGATGCAGCACCAAGGCTTACGAGCATGTGCGTCCTGAAGCCGGCCGGTCTGTTCCTGTATTCTCGCTCATAGCCGATTGCGCCGCCAAGGATCAGGGCTATGGAAAGTCTTGTAAGTACAGTCAAAGTGGTCATTAATAAAACCTCCGTAACATTCCTTTATGTATGGATTACCCGGAAGTGCGCTTATCAGACAGCCTTTTCTTCCATTCCGAAAAGCTCCATGAGCTTCAATCCTATGCCTGACTCATGGTTGGGAGGAGCTATTCTGTCGGCTGATTTCTTGACGCTGTCCGATGCGTTCGCCATTGCAAAGCCCAGGCCCGCATATTTCAGCATGGTAATGTCGTTCTCGCCGTCTCCGAAGCAAATGACATCCTGACGCAGAATACCGTAGTGTTCTGCAAGAGCCTTTACCGCGTAGCTTTTGTCGACCTTTCCGGGAATAAGCTCTATGTTGTCCCTGCCTGAGCTCTGTATGGTCACTCCGGTGAGCTTTTCAAGCTCTGTTCTCATCGCGGATAGTTTTAAGGGGTTGTTTTTGGATACAACGATTCCATTCACAATGGAGTCGGAATTCTTTCTTATTACTGATTCATTTGCTGCAAGCAGCGTCCTTACCCTATAGTCCTTAGGAACCCCTTTGTTGTATATGAGCTTTGTTATGAGGGCGCCGCTGATGGTGCTTGAAAAAACCGTATCATGGGTGAAGTAGGAGAGGGTTACACCGAAGCTCTTTGCCATCCTGAACATTTCAGCAGAGAGGTCCTCATCGAAATGACTCTTGTGGAGCTTTCCATCCCCCGTATCATATACGCTCCCGTTTGAAGCGATAAGCGGCACGTTATCTCCGAAATTGCTTGATATGTATTTTGCAGACTGGAAAATCCTGCCGGTTGCGACAGAGAATATATGTCCTCTCTTAATTAGCTCTTTTATAACTTCCATATTAAGCTCCGATACTTTACGGTCGCTGCCAAGCAGTGTTCCGTCAAGGTCTGAGCAGATCAGTTTTTTTTGCATTTTTCCTCCCTGGAAGGCAATTACACCCAAAATGGCGGATTATCCTTCCCAAGCTCTGTTAATAATCGTTAATTTCCTACATAATATAGCTATATTATGGCACATACAACTTAAATGATGTGCGTATTTTGAAATTTTGAAATCAAATTGAACGGTATCTATATGACTGGAGGAAACCAAATGGCTAAGATAAGGACCAATTTCGTGTGTCAGGGATGTGGAGCGACATCTCCAAAATGGCTTGGAAAATGCCCTGAATGCGGCGAATGGAACAGCTTCGTGGAAGAGGAGCAGAAGATAGAAACAAAGAGGAAGGAAGGCATAGGCAATTTCAGTGTTCCCAAGAAGATTGAGGATATAGTATCTGGAGACAAGGAAAGGCTTGATACAGGAATTGCTGAGCTTAACCGTGTGCTTGGAGGGGGTCTTGTTAGAGGATCCCTTACGCTGATTTCAGGAGACCCGGGAATAGGCAAGTCAACGCTTCTTCTTCAGTGCGCACACAACATTTCAAAAAGCTATGGAAAGGTCCTTTATGTTTCAGGCGAGGAGTCCGAGGAACAGATAAAGATAAGGGGTGACAGGCTTAAGGCAAGGGCCGACAACCTGTATGTAGTATCAGAAACATCCCTTGACCTCATCGAGAAGCATATAGAGGACTTAAACCCTGTCTTTGTCATCATCGACTCCATACAGACAATTTATTCGGACAAGGTCGTTTCTGCTCCTGGCTCGGTGTCCCAGGTAAGGGAATGCGCAAATGGACTTATGAGGATAGGCAAGACAATGGGCATATCCCTGTTCATCGTCGCCCATGTGACAAAGCAGGGTGAGCTGGCAGGACCCAGGGTCCTTGAACACATGGTTGACGCTGTGCTCTCATTCGAGGGTGAAAGGACCGAAGAGCTCAGGATCCTCAGGACAATGAAGAACAGGTTCGGGACCACCTCAGAAATCGGAGTATTTGAAATGAGGGCTGAAGGGCTGATAGAGGTATATGATCCGTCAAGGATCTTCCTTGAGGATGATATGGAGTCAAAGGAAGGCTCAGTCGTTATTGGAATCATGGAGGGTACTAGGCCCATACTCGTACAGGTGCAGTCCCTTGTAGCAGAGACAAAGGCAGTGATGCCGAGACGAACAACAATAGGCATCGAGGCCCCGAGACTGAACCTTATTCTTGCGGTTCTTGAAAAGAAGCTCAGGATTCCTTTCTATTCAAGCGATGTGTATGTCAATGTTGTCGGCGGTCTGTCGATCGAGGGTACCACACAAGACCTTGGAGTTGCCCTGAGTCTCGTCTCAAGCGCAAGAGGCCAGGAGATGAAGTACAGGAACATACTAGCAATTGGAGAAATCGGACTGACAGGGGAAATCAGGCCGGTAAGCAATGTGGAGAGGCTCATAGGAGAAGGCAGGAAAATGGGCTTCGAGACTTTCGTAATCCCAAAGAGAAGTGCGGAGAAGCTCAAACTTAAAGGTGAGGGAATAATCCCGGTCGGGTCCCTCAGGGAGGCTGTTTCCAAGCTTTTTCAGGTTTAACCTGTTTTAAAGGTTCTTAGTCTACTATTAAAAGAATGGAAAAAACACTAATAATTTTCTGAATATTGCATTGTGCTATACCATAGATGCTTGATTAAATTGTATAATAAAAGACAAACGAACAAAATAAAACTAAGGAGGTGGATATCATGTTGAAGAACCTGATAAGAGGCATAGTGACCATCCTCGGAGCCGTCATTGGCGGACTTCTCGGAAACTATCTTACCTCATCCGAGTATCTCAACCAGTATCCCATATTTGAAAATCTGGTAGCAAAAATCGCTTTGATTGCAACACTCACCCTTATCTTCGGAATCATATTTTTTATTATTTCATCAAAGGTATATTCTTTGATATTGAGTGCAAACAAAGCAGCTGAAAAGAACCTGTCCAAGATGACGATCCATGAGATGTTCCTGGGAGCGGCGGGAGCCATAGTGCTTCTGGTCATAACATTCTTCCTGACGAGACCTCTTAACGACATATTCCCGCCTGTAGGCAGCATAGTCGTTGTGCTTCTGAACATACTTGCTGCGATTCTCGGTGCTAATGTTGCAATCAAGAAGTCAGACGACTTCTATTCGTTCTTCCAGAGCATTGGACGAAGAAACCAGGGACAATCCCAGTCCAGGGACAAGGACAGGGATAAGGACAACAAGAAATATAAGGCGATGTACAAGGGGGACCCGAAGGTCCTTGATACCTCTGTCATCATAGATGGAAGGATCTTCGATATCTGCCAGACAGGATTCGTGGAAGGAAAGCTCATAATACCGTCATTCGTGCTAGAGGAGCTCAGGCATATTGCAGATTCATCCGATTCCCTAAAGAGAAACAGGGGAAGAAGAGGTCTGGACATACTTAACAAGATACAGAAGGAGCTCGATATAGAGGTGGAGATATGGGACAAAGATTTCCCAGAGATCGCCGAAGTCGATTCAAAGCTTCTGAAGCTTGCGACAGTAGTATCAGGAAAGGTTGTCACAAATGACTACAACCTGAATAAGGTTGCTGAGTTCCAGGGAGTACCGGTTCTGAACATAAATGAGCTGGCAAATGCTGTAAAGCCTGTTCTGCTTCCCGGTGAGGAAATGAATCTCCTTATCTCGAAGATAGGAAAGGAAGCTAACCAGGGAATAGGTTATCTTGACGACGGTACCATGATAGTTGTTGAAGGCGGCAAGAAATCCATAGGCAATGAAATAGACATCCTTGTAACCTCCGTGCTTCAGACTGCGGCAGGAAGGATGATTTTCGCAAAGCCCAAGGGGGAATAGCAATTGGTCGGAGCAGTGATAGTATCCGGAGGCAAAGGCAGCAGGATGGGAGCGGATGTTCCCAAGCAATACCTGGACCTGAAAGGAGTACCGGTGCTTGCAAGGACCCTGACTGCATTTTGCGATATGGAATTCATTGACAACATAGTCCTTGTGCTTCCAAAGGATGAGTGGGAGACCTTTAAAAGCCTTCCATATGCTTTTGGCAGGGAGATACATCTCGCTGCAGGGGGGGCAAGGAGACAGGATTCGGTAAGAAGCGGACTAAAGGCACTGGAATCACTTCAAACTGATGGAATAGCAGTGATCCACGACGGGGCAAGACCTCTTGTGACTGAAAGCATCGTGAAAGAAGGCGTGGAGCTTTGCATAAGGCATGGTGCCAGCGCCTGCGGAATGAAGCCGAAGGATACCATAAAGGTCAGAGGTGAAGATGGCTTTTCCAGGGAAACCCTCGACAGGGATTCTCTCTTTTCTGTCCAGACACCTCAGGTTTTCGACCTTCAGAAGATACTGACAGCCCATGAAAGGCTTGAGGCTTCAAGAGAAACTGTTACTGATGACACTGCGGCGTACGAGAAATATATCGGCGGAGTTTACCTTTATAAGGGAAGCTACGAGAACATCAAGATAACCACACCTGAGGATATGGCAGTGGCTGAAGCGATTTTAGCAAGGCGCATAACAAAGGAATGGTAGAAAATCAAGGCTCCGCATAAGCGGGGCCTTTCAACTTTCACTGTGAAATTTATCATGAAAACGGTATGATATTGGGAGAGGATGTTTTCCCGGAAGATGAGTGGATTGCCGGGGCCTGAACTAATAGGATTAGGAGAATGTTTATGAAGAAGTATGTCATAGCACTGGATCAGGGAACCACAAGCTCAAGGGCAATAGCATTTGATAAGGAGCAGTCTGTGATTGCTGTCGCCCAGAAGGAATTCACACAGTTCTATCCGAAGGAGGGCTGGGTTGAACATGACCCGATGGAAATCTGGTCGTCACAGTACAGCGTTCTTACAGAGATCATGGCCAAATCAGGGATAACTGCCGAGGAGATTGCCGCAATCGGTATAACAAACCAGAGGGAGACCACCATCGTATGGGAAAGGTCGACAGGGAGGCCTGTATACAATGCCATAGTATGGCAGTGCAGAAGGACTGCAGGAATGTGTGATGAGCTCAAAGCAAGGGGACTTGAGCCATACGTCAGGGAAACCACAGGGCTTCCGGTGGATGCTTATTTTTCAGCCACAAAGATCAGGTGGATACTTGAAAATGTGGAAGGTGCAAGAGAGAAGGCTGACAAAGGGGAGCTGCTTTTCGGGACTGTCGATACCTGGCTGCTTTGGAAGCTTACAGGTGGCAGAGTCCACGCCACCGACCACACCAATGCCTCAAGGACAATGCTTTACAATATTCGCGAGCTGAAATGGGATGAAAGGCTTCTTTTTGAGCTTGGGATTCCGAAGTCGATGCTGCCTGAGGTCAGGAAATCATCAGGTATTTACGGAGAGACCAACATTGGAGGGGTAATGGTTCCGATATCGGGAATAGCAGGAGACCAGCAGGCGGCGCTTTACGGTCAGACCTGCTTTGAAGCTGGTGAGGCCAAGAATACATATGGCACGGGCTGCTTCCTTCTCCTCAACATAGGCTCTGAGATGAAGCTGTCGGAGAACGGCCTTCTGACTACCATAGCGGCGACGTCGGGAGACGAAGTCAAATATGCCCTTGAAGGTTCCATATTCGTTGGAGGAGCTATAGTCCAATGGCTCAGGGACGAGCTCATGCTTGTGCATGACTCCAGGGATACAGAGTATTTCGCTGGCAAGGTTCCTGACAACGGAGGAGTGTATATTGTTCCGGCGTTCGTAGGCCTAGGAGCCCCGTACTGGGACCAGTATGCAAGAGGAGCAATATTCGGACTGACAAGAGGCTCAAACAGGTACCATATAATAAGGGCGGCACTTGAATCCATAGCTTATCAGACAAGGGACGTTCTGGAGGCCATGGAGAAGGATGCGGGGATAACCCTTGGAAGCCTGAGGGTAGACGGAGGAGCTTCATCCAACAGATTCCTCATGCAGTTTCAGGCGGACATTCTGGACAGGACAGTCATCAGACCGGCAATAAAGGAAACCACTGCACTGGGGGCAGCATACCTCGCAGGAATAGGCGTCGGCTTCTGGAAGGATGAAGCTGAGGTCAAGGGGAAGTGGGATGCAGTAAATTCGTTTGAGCCCAATATGACCCAGCAGGTCAGGGATGCTCTTGTGGAAAAATGGAAGAAGGCTGTTGAGAGGACACGAGGATGGGACGAATGATTCACTGACAACCTGACATGGGAGATAATACACAAGAATTTCATGAAGAGACCCGGGACTTTGAGTTTCGGGTCTTTTCCGTAAAAATATACCGAACCTTCATAGCATGCTCACAACTTGGCTATACAATTATGATACTGAATGGAACTACCTGAGGAGGCGTTTAATATGGCTGGAAAAAGAGCCGGACTTGGTCTTTATGCGGCCCTGGCGGCATCAATTGTAATTTTTTTGGCTATTTCGTATGTGCTTTTTCTGAATTTTTTTCCAAAGGCTGACGGACCCGCAGCAGAAAACGTAAACCGGCTTAAGATACCTGCAGTTCTCCATGACTATGACCCGTCGCCTGAGAGCGCACTTTTCGAGATAGTAGTGGAAAAAGGTAAGACATCCTTCATAGATGGCAAGGAAGCAGACACATTAGGCTACAATGGAACCTATCTTGGTCCGGTAATCAGGCTTAGGCGGGGCGAGCAGGTCGAAATGAATGTGGCTAATGAGCTGCCTGAAGCAACGACAGTCCACTGGCATGGACTGATCGTAGACGGGGAAGATGACGGCGGACCTCATCATGGGATACAGCCAGGAGAAAGGTGGGCACCTGTATTTACTGTCGACCAGAGCGCAGCAACCTTGTGGTACCACCCTCATCTGATGGGGAATACTTCAGATCAGGTCTATTTCGGTCTTGCAGGCCTTATCTACATCGACGATGAGGTTTCAGACAGCCTCGGGCTGCCGGCTGAATACGGTGTTGATGACATACCTCTCATTGTTCAGGACAGAAGCTTCAATTCTGATGGCAGCCTTGACTACAGGGTAAACATGATGGGAGTCATTCCTGGAGATACTCTTCTGGTAAATGGCGGTATAGGACCGTTTTATGAGGTGACGGCTGAAAGGCTCAGGATGAGGATACTCAATGGATCCAACTCGGAAAACTTCACCTTTGCCTTGAGCGATAGCAGCAGCTTCCATATGATTGCGTCGGACGGAGGGCTGCTTGAGGAACCCTACGAAACAGATGAGGTCACGCTTGCACCAGGTGAAAGGGCTGAAATAGTTGCGGACTTCAAGAGTAAGGGCGGCAAGACGCTCCAGCTTATGGCAGGGAACAGAAATGTCCTTGAATTAAGGGTCGGGTCTGACCTTAAGGATAACGGGGCTGTGCCGGAAAGGCTTGTGGAAATCGAAGAGCCAGCGGCGCAAAATGGTCTCAATGTAAGACATTTCGAGCTTCAGAGCATGGGGATCAGCGGTACGATAAACGGGAAATCCTTCGATATGGACAGAATCGATGAAGAGTTAAGGCTGAACGAACCCGAGATCTGGGTGATCAGGAATCCTGTAGGAATGATGCAGTCTGGCGGGCATCCTTTTCACGTGCATGGGGTTCAGTTCAGGATCCTTTCGAGAGATGGAAGAAAACCCGGTCCAGAGGAAGGTGGCTACAAGGACACAGTATTCGTGAACACCGGTGAGGAAGTAAGGATACTCATAATGTTCAGGAAAATAGGAGTATTCATGTATCATTGCCATATCCTGGAGCATGAGGATAACGGCATGATGGGGCAGATACTAGTGGAATGAAAAAACAGATCAATTGCTACAAGGTATGAATAAGGGGCTTTGCTTCAGGGCAAGGCTCTATTTTTTGTCTTGTAAAATACATATTGACTGATTTCGATATGAGAAGTAGAATAGACATATCGAAGAAATTAGATATGAGGTGAATTCATGGAAGACAATCTGAAGGATGTAGCCCGGATATTCAAGGCACTATGCGATGAGAACAGACTTATGATAATTGAGAAGCTTAAGACAGGAGAGGAATGTGCCTGCAACCTTCTTGAAGAAATACCTGTCGGTCAGTCGACACTGTCACACCACATGAAGATACTTGTGGATTCAGGACTTGTCGCGGCAAGGAAGGACAAGAAGTGGACCTACTATGCCCTGGATCCGGCAGGCTTCGCCAATGCCGCGTCAATTCTTGACGGCATAGCAGCCGGCATACCGGAGACTAGAGAATCTGCAAGCTGCAGCTGCAATTAGAATATTGGAATGGAGGAATATAGAATGGATATTTCAGTTGAATACCTTTATCTTGACAATGAGACCTGCAACAGGTGCATGGGGACGGAGACTAATGTGGAGGATGCTGTTGATGAGGCAAGGCAGAGACTTGAAGGTTCAGGCCATGTCATAACCCTAAGCAAGGTCCACATGTCGGACAGGAAGACAGCAGAAGGCTTCAGGTTCATCTCTTCACCTACGATCAGGGTCAATGGCTCGGATATAGCTGAAAGCCTTGAGGAGACATGCTGCACGGATTGCGGAGATATCTGCGGCACGAGCACTGACTGCAGGGTATGGAGGTATGGAGGTGAAGTATTCACGGAGGCACCGAAAGAGCTCATAGTCGAAGCGATAATTTCAGCGGCTTCAGGCAGGAAGAAGCTTTCTTCATTCGGACAGCCGAAGTACGAGATGCCAAAGAACCTTGTGGATTTTTATGATTCACTTGAGATGAAGAAAAGCAATGCAATGGGGAAGGTGGAGTAAAATGTCAAAAGGTGAGAAGCTTAACATGGGTGCATTCCAGAAATATCTGTCTGTGTGGGTAGCGCTTTGCATGGCTGCCGGGGTGCTGATCGGCAGATTCCTGCCCGCAGTTCCTGAGTTCTTTGGAAAATTCGAATATGCAAATGTCTCAGTTCCTGTTGCGATACTGATATGGGTAATGATATATCCGATGATGATGAAGGTCGACTTCAAGAGCATCAAGAACGTAGGCAGGAATCCGAAGGGACTGTATGTGACATGGGCTGTCAACTGGCTTATCAAGCCATTCACCATGTACGCAATCGCATACCTGTTCTTCTTCGTCATATTCAAGGATTACATTCCAAAGGACCTTGCCACAAATTACCTTGCAGGTGCAATACTTCTGGGGGCAGCGCCCTGTACGGCCATGGTGTTCGTATGGAGCCAGCTGACACGTGGAAATCCGGCGTATACCGTTGTACAGGTCGCGACTAATGACCTAATAATACTTCTTCTGTTCGTTCCGATAGTGAAGTTCCTTCTCGGAGTAAGCAACATAACAGTACCCTGGGAGACATTGTTCATCTCGGTAATACTATTTGTTGTAATTCCTCTTGCAGGTGGAATGCTTACCAGGATACATGTGGTCAACAAATACGGACAGGAGTACTTCGATGATGTATTCGTCAGGAAGTTCGACCATGCGACTACGGCGGGTCTTCTCCTTACTCTTATACTCCTGTTCTCATTCCAGGGTGAGGTAATACTCCAGAATCCCACACACATTGCACTTATTGCAGTACCTCTTATAATCCAGACTTTCCTCATATTTTTCATTGCTTACCTGGCAGCTAAAAAGCTTAAGCTTCCACATGATGTTGCGGCACCAGCTGGAATGATAGGAGCCTCAAACTTCTTCGAGCTCTCAGTTGCAGTAGCAATCGCCCTGTTCGGGACTGAGTCGCCAGCAGCTCTGGCAACAGTCGTAGGAGTTCTGACAGAGGTGCCGGTCATGCTGATGCTTGTCAAGATTGCGAACAGTACAAAGCATTGGTTCCCTTCGCGAGCAAAGACAGAAGCGGTATAATCGTTGTGAGTTTCCAGATCCCCCCTTCGGGGGTTCTTTTTTTACATGATTCTTTTTCCCGATGCCGGACTATCCAAAGGGTATGGAGGGGAAGACTCAGTATCCTCAAAGAGAGTAAGCAATAACAATCCTAGTGGTCTAAAATAGCTTCAGGGGGTATACTTATACTATGCAAGGGTGGGGTTTTGACATGACGAATGAAGAATCTAAAAGGAAAAAGGGCATATACACGGCGATAAAGGAAGCCTCAGAGGGCAGAAAGCTACTGATGGCCTTGTTTTTTACCGCTTTTAGCATTTTGATGATATATCTTACAGGCTTTCCTATGGCCTGGTACTGGAAGGCAGGATTCACGGGGATAATCATGATTGTACTCGCAATCTTCCTTGTATCGAGACATTCCGGCAGGAGGAGCCATGCGCTGGCAGCACTGCTTGCACTGGCATATATGTCGATTGTGCTTTCGTTATCGGTTCTGGCATTCATTATCTTCAGATTTGCTGTTTTTGCATCCGAAGCGGACCTGGAAGCATATTTCAGGTTGAATCCTGAAGTAGGTCTCTGGACATATTTCCTTGTCAACGTGATCCAGCCTCTTTTCATGCCTACTCCGGAGGCTGTGACAACCATGGCTGGAAGCACGATTTTCGGTCCATGGCCTGCATTTTTGCTTGGGTACCTTGGTACAATGACCGGAATAACAGCAATGACCTTTTTGGCATCCTATTTCAAGGATGCCCTGATTGACAGGGTTGTAAGTCTGAAGCATGTGGACAGGTTCCGGAAAGCTGCGGGAAGACATCATGCATCCCTGGTGCTCGTCCTCTTCATACTCCCTGTCATGCCGGATGAAGCTGTTATACTTGGTGCTGTTCTGGCAGGCTATGGAAAGACGGCAATCATAGGTTCTGCATTAATAGCCAAGATAATTACTCAAGGCATATATAGCTTCACTCCGGTATTCGGTATGCTGGGTGCCGATATCGCCTCAGAGTTTGCCATAGTGCAGTGGATCCTGGTTCTCCTTTATCTGCTTGCAAGGTCAGTAATAGGTGCCATGAAAAGACAGAAGGAGAGAAATTCTTTAAAGGGTGGTTCATTATGAGGATAGAGGAACTGTCAGCAAGGACGTCAAAGGATGACGGAACATACTCAGGAATAGAAGAGACCCTTCTGTACAGAGGCGGATTTCTCAGAGGCTCCTCCAGTGGCTGCATATATACAACGACAGGAACCATGCTGATTGAAAACATCAGGGAAGTCATGTCTGTTGCTTTGGAAGCGAATGGAGCTAAAAGGATATCAGTCCCAGGCTGCTTTGGAATAAAAGGGATGAGGGAATCCATGACTGAGTACCTGAATAGCGATGTGAGGTCATACAGGGATCTGCCATCAGGGATTTTCAGCTTTTCAGATGTGCTTTTCGGGCATAGGGCAACAGATTCCCTATGGTCTTCCCCGTCATATCCTGTTATGTCATTTGCATTTGCAGGGGCTTCAAAGGGTGCAGTTGAGTCTGCCATTGACGAATTCCTGAAGAGTCTTGGACTTAAGGGAATGAGTCATGAGGGCGTAATTGTCCATGAAAGCGAAAGTGCAGCAGCAGAGCTTGTATGCATCAAGGGTCCGGAGCCTGCGAAACCGTATGCTGGCAGGAGCGATAAGGCTGAGCTTGTGGAAACACCGGATGTCAGGACGATTGCCGCTCTTACGGAATTTTTTTCCTGCAGCGGCAGGGATATCCTGAAGACAGTTCTTCTGACATATGGGGACTGCCATGCTGCGGTGGTGATTCCGGGGGACAATGAGGTGGACATTGAAAAGGTCAGTTCATACCTGGATATCACAGATTCATCACTGAAACAGATGTCTGAGGCAGATATAAGGAGGTTAACATTGGCTGATGTTGGATTTTCAGGACCAGTGGGGCTTAAGGATATTAAGGTCCTTGTACATCATGGGGTGGTAAGTGGTAAAGGATATATAGCAGGCGCCAACAGAACAGGATACCATCTTTCAAACGTGGTTCCGGGGCGTGATTTTACCGGGGAGCAGGGTGATTTTGCAAGGTCTGGGATATATGTAAAGGGCCATGTAATTGGAAGAATGCGGATGCTGAGAGAAAGCATGAGGACGCCTGGTGAAGATGGAAGGCCCCATTATTCACCGGTCCAGTTCGGATATCTGAACCTTCACCGCCTCTTGCTGACCATAGCTTCGAAATTTTCAGATGAGAAGGGTGTGAATCTTCCAGATAGTCTTGCTCCATTTGAGGCTGCTGTGATTCCGTCTGATGCCAGAAATGAGGAGCTCGTAAAGAAAGCTATTGACCTGCATGATAAACTGCTTGGTAAGGGTGCAAGGGTTCTCCTTGACCTGCGGAATCAGAGAATGGGCTCCAAGCTATTCGACTGCGACCTGATGTCCATAAGGCACCGGGTAATTGCCGGAGACAGGCTGGAAGCAGGTTTTTTTGAGTACAAAGCCAGAAGCGGTGAAATAACGCCGGTTAACTTTGATGAATTGGTGGAAATTCTCAGTGTATAGATGATAAAATGATACTCAGTAAAACGCGAGGAGTGATTGCGGTGAAGGTATACAACACCCTTACCAGGAAGAAAGAGGAATTCGTGCCTATTGAAGAGGGAAAGGTCAGGATGTATGTCTGCGGACCTACTGTCTACAACCTGTTCCACATAGGCAACGCAAGGACCTTCATCATATTCGATACTATAAGGAAATACCTTGAGTACAGGGGATTCGAGGTCAAGTTCGTTCAGAACTTTACCGATATAGACGACAAGATGATAAGGAAGGCAAATGATACGGGCGTTACAGTCAAGGAGCTCGGGGACAAATACATCACGGAATACTACAAGGATGCTGATGCCCTTAAGATAAAGAGAGCAACAGTGAATCCGAGGGCAACCGGATATATCAGCGAAATGGTAAAGTTCATTTCGGAACTCATTTCAAAGGGCTATGCCTATGAGACAGACGGCGATGTCTATTTCTCGACAGTCAGGTTCAATGAGTATGGGAAGCTCTCAGGACAGAACCTTGATGACCTGATGTCAGGGGCGAGGATTGAGATTGACGAGAGAAAGAAGGATCCGATGGACTTTGCACTCTGGAAGGCTGCGAAACCAGGCGAACCTTCATGGGAAAGCCCATGGGGACCCGGCAGGCCTGGATGGCACATCGAGTGCTCATGCATGGCATACGACCTGCTTGGTGAAACCATAGACATTCATGCGGGCGGAACCGACCTTGTCTTCCCTCATCATGAGAATGAGATAGCACAGTCGGAATCCAGGACAGGAAAGACATTTGCAAGATATTGGCTGCATGGCGCATTCGTCAATGTGGACAACAGGAAGATGAGCAAGTCCCTGAACAACTTCTTCACGGCAAGGGAGATACTTGAGAAATACGATAACGAAGTTGTAAGGCTCTTCATGCTGTCCGGCCATTACAGGACCCAGATAAACTTCACGATGGAGCTTCTTGATTCGGCCAAGGCATCACTTGAGAGGATGTACAATGCTCTCACAAGGCTGAACGGATTCCTTGCATCAGCTGCTGAGGGAACTGACCCGAAAATAATTGAGATGATAGATTCTTACAAGTCCAGGTACATCGAGAAGATGGATGATGACTTCAACACTGCAGATGCGATTTCTGTAATATTTGAGCTTATAAAGGAAATCAACACAAGTGTCGACGAAACTTCTGGAAAGGGAACGTTAGAATATGCGATGTCGATTCTTCGTGAGCTTGGAAAGCCCATAGGAATAATGCAGAACGAAGTCGGAGGATCCCTTGAGAAAGAGGTCGAGGAGCTGATTGAGAAAAGGCAGCAGGCAAGGAAGGAAAAAAACTTCAAGCTTTCTGACAGCATCAGGGATGAACTTTCTGCCAAAGGGATAGTGCTTGAGGATACTCCGCAGGGAGTAAGATGGTCGATAAGGAAATAGCAATTTGTTAACCGGAAGCATCATTGCTTCCGGTTTTTCTGCCCTCAGGTTTGATTACATTTAACAATGTTGAAAAATTAAACGCTAAAATTCAGGTCACCTGCTTTGCTCTTGATATACTAGTTTATCGAACTGATTTACTGACATATGTTACAAATTTGTAACCAGCATTCTTTTTTGACTGTATAAACAGCAGATATGTACAAATAAAACACAATGTTTATAGCGAAGTTGTCAGAATAAATGAACGAATTATAAAGAAATAATAAATGAAAACGTTCGACATGTTCCTAAATCAGGCATATTTCAGGAAAACGGTTAACAAAATGGGAGTTAAGTTCGGTTTTAAATGAGTAACTTTGTTTTTTGCTTGGAGTTTATTGTGAATATCATAACTTTCACAAAATCGCTTGTCGATTACTTAACAATATATTAAAATTGACTTGTAAAACAAAAAACCATTTGGAGGTCAGGGAAACATGAAAAAGACAATATCAATCGTTTTGTCAGCAGTTCTCGCTCTTGGCGTACTTGCCGGATGCGGAGCAAAGACACCGACTACACCAACCACAGCACCAACAGCGGCACCGACTGCGGCACCAACTACACCTGCAGCGACAGGATTTGCCAAGATAGGTCTTGGAATAGTAACATCAATAGCAAAGTCAAAGGATGTAGATCCTGAGAAGGGAGCTACAGCACAGGTTGACTCAGTCATGGTTGCAGCAGCGTTCGACAAAGATGGAAAGGTTCTTTCCGTAATCATCGACAACGCACAGACTAAGGTTGTATACGACAAGGACATGAAGCTTACTTCCGATGTAGCGGCTCCAATCAAGACAAAGCTTGAGCTTGGAAACGACTATGGAATGAAGGCAGCTACCACTATAGGAAAAGAGTGGTTTGAGCAGGCTGGAGCACTTGGCAACTGGATGGTTGGCAAGACTGTAGCTGAAGTCAAGGCCCTCAAGGTTAAGGTCAAGGACGATGCACACAAGAACGTTCCTGACGTACCAGAGCTTACTTCACTGGTTACCATTACTGTAGAGGACTACATAAAGGGACTTGAGAAGGCATACGCTAACGCACAGGAAGTTAAGGCTGGAGCTGTAAAGCTTGGACTTGGACAGGGTGTTTCCATAGCTAAGTCAAAGGGCGAAGACGCAGATAAGGGAGCAACCGCACAGGTTGACACAACTATCGTAGTTACAGCACTTGACAAGGATGGAAAGGTTGCTGGAACTGTTATCGACGTAGCACAGACTAAAGTTGCTTACGATGTAGACGGAAAGGTAACTTCCGACAAGACTGCAGTTGTTAAGTCAAAGCAGGAACTTGGAACTGCATACAACATGAAGGCAGCTTCAAAGATAGGCAAAGAGTGGTTCGAGCAGGCTAACGCACTTGCAGCCTGGACAGTTGGAAAGTCAGTTGCTGATGTAACTGGAATGAAGCTTCTTGAAGGCAAGACAGACGCAGCAGACCTTAAGACATCTGTAACTGTATCAGTACAGGGATATCTTGATGCATTCAAGGAAGCGGCTGAAAAAGCAAAATAATTTTTAATAAACATTAGGATCCCGCCCTGAGGTTTCTCAGGGCGGGATTTTTCAAGGTTTTTTAAGCTTTTTTCGATATACTCATTAGCGGTGTATGGTATGATAGACCGGAAATAAAAAGGAATTAGACTCGTGTTCAAAGCTTGCTTTGTGGGACGAAGAGGAGGATATATGCGCAGGTTAGTTATCGCACTCATGGCAGTAGTCGTTGCAGCAGGAATATTTACAGGGTGTGGTGAAAAAGAGCCTGAACCCACCGTATCATATACAAAATATTCGGATACATTCTTCGATGCCTTCGATACTGTAATAACTGTAATCGGATATACTGAAACTGAAGAGGAATTCAACGAATACTACGAAGATATCCGGACTCAGTTCGGTGAATATCATAAGCTCTATGACATATACAACACATATGCGGGGATTAACAACCTGAAGACGATAAATGAGAATGCAGGCAAAGAACCTGTGAAGGTGGACAAGAAGATAATAGATCTCTTGAAGTTTGCGAAGGAATGGTACGACAAGACCGGTGGAAGGACTAACATCGCACTTGGTGCCATGCTTTCGATATGGTCTGATTACAGGAATGAAGGTATGGATGACCCTATGAATGCCAAGCTTCCTCCTATGGAAGAGCTTAAGGCGGCCATGGAGCATGTGGACATTACCAAGGTAATTATAGATGAAGCGAATTCCACGGTATATCTCGAGGACCCCGAAATGAGGCTGGATGTCGGAGCCGTTGCGAAGGGCTATGCAACTGAAATGATAGGCGAGGATATGAGGAACAAGGGGTTCACATCACTGATCCTGAGTGCAGGCGGAAATGTGAAGGCTCTTGATAAGCCGCTGGACAATATCAGGGACAGATGGGGAGTAGGGATCCAGAATCCTGATGAATCCATTGTCGGCGAAGATGCCACTTTGGATACCGTATTCCTGAACAATCTCTGTGTTGTCAGTTCAGGCGACTATCAGAGATACTACATAGTTGATGAGATGAAGTACCATCACCTCATCGACCCAACGACTCTTATGCCCGGAGACTATTTCAAGGCTGTCTCGATAATTACACCTAATTCCGGAGTAGCGGACTTCCTGTCGACTACAGTGTTCCTTATGGACATTGAAGAAGGCAAGAAGCTGATTGCGACAATCCCTGATACTTATGCCTACTGGGTTACAATGGAGGGTGAAGTGGTGATTTCAGAGGGTCTGGAGAAGATGCTGAAGAGCAAGGGTGCTTCGGGGGCGGATTAACCTACAGAACCAATTGAAATGACAAATAGAAACAATAGGGTTAATTCTAAAAAGAAATTGACAATTGCATTTGGCGGGTATAAAATGAATGATGGCTATCCAAAAGGAAAAAATACCGCGGCAAGTATTTATTTTGGAGGTAAAGATCAAAGATGGCAAAAATGATGGGACCACGTTTCAAGGCGGCAAGAAGGCTCGGGCTTAACGTTGTAGGACATCCGAAGGCGATGAACAGGGCGAAGAAGGGCACAGGCAGGGCGGACAAGAAGCTTTCCGAGTATGGAGTTCAGCTCCTCGAGAAGCAGAGACTCAGAGCATATTATAACGTTCTTGAGAAGCAGTTCGTAAGGTACGTAGATAAGGCGATGAAGTCCAAGGAGCAGCCTGGACCAGCACTTCTCATACTTCTTGAGAAGAGGCTTGACAATATGGTATACAGGATGGGATTCGCTAATTCCATAAGACAGGCAAGGCAGATGGTAAACCATGGACACTTCCTGATAAATGGAAAGAAGATAGACATTCCTTCCTATGGACTTACTGCAGGAGATGTAGTTGAGCTCAGGGAGAAGTCAAGGAAGACTCAGCTCTTCGTTGATAACTTCAACACAATCACAGCTTCACCGCTGGGATACATCGAGAAGGATGTAGAGAACTGGAAGGCTAAGCTTGTAAGAGACCCACAGAGGGAAGAGCTTCCTATAGTGATCAACGAGCAGCTCATAGTCGAGTACTACTCAAAGTAAGAATTTACAAAACAGGGGTCTGGAATTCCAGGTCCCTTGTTTTTTGCATTAAGGATTGCTATTGTTGTATTGATGAAGGACTGAAAGGACAGAGAGATGGAAAAGAAGGACGCTATAAATCTTAATCCGCTTACTCTTGCTTTTATAGGGGACTCGACATTCGAGAACTTTGTCAGGGAAAGGATAATAAGAAGAGGAACAGCAAGCCTTCCCCATAAACTTCACCTTGAGGCCATCAGGTATGTAAAAGCCGCAAACCAGAGCTATATCATGGAAGTGATAGAAAGCGGACTCAGCGAAGAGGAAGCTTACATATACAAGAGGGGCAGGAACATGAAGTCCATGACTGTGCCCAAAAATGCAAAGGTGCTGGATTACAGAAGGGCAACGGGATTCGAGGCCCTTATAGGATATCTGTTCCTTATCGGCGAAGAAGAAAGACTCATGGAGATAATGGAGCTTTCAGCGAAGGCTGTCGAGGAACGGCAAGAAAAGACTAAGGAAAATATGAAAGGAGTGAACGGCAATGGCTAAAAGAGACGGACTTAACTTCGACAGGTCGAAGAAGAAGGGTGCCAAAAGTGAAACACAGGTCAGGGATACAGCAAGAAAGCCGGTTGAAAAGCGCCAGGCGGAGGACAGGAAGCCTGTTGCAGACAGGAAGCCTGCTGCAGATAGAAAGCCGGCTGTCGAAGTCGAGATTAATGAGAATATCGTGGCAGGCAGGAATGCTGTGCTTGAGGTTCTTGATTCGAAGCTGACAGTTGAGAAGATACTTGTCGCCTCTGGTGACACTTCAGGCTCGATAAACAAGATAATACCAATCGCCAAGGAAAAGGGAATACCTGTAATCGAGGTGGACAGAAGGAAGCTTGATAATTTAAGTCAGGGAGAATCCCACCAGGGAGTCATCGCATATGTTACCCCATACAGATATTCTGAGGTCAGGGATATTCTTGACAAGGCTGCACAGAAGGGCGAGAAGCCATTTATTCTTGTGCTGGATGAAATTGAGGATCCGCATAACCTTGGGTCGATCATCAGGACTGCTGAGCTTTCAGGTGTCCATGGAGTGATAATACCCAAGAGGAGGAGCGCTTCTGTTAACAGCACCGTCTACAAGACATCAGCAGGAGCTGTGAACCATATGCTCATCGCCAAGGTGTCAAACCTTGCCAGAGAGGTTGACGAGCTCAAGGAAGCGGGTATATTCGTCTATGGAGCAGACATGGACGGAGACTCCGCAAGCTTCGCAACCGACTTTTCAGGAGGAGTTGCTCTCATCATCGGAAACGAAGGTAAGGGCATTTCAAGGCTTCTCAAGGAGAAGTGCGACAGTGTAGTATCAATTCCAATGGTCGGGAAGATCAATTCTCTGAACGCATCAGTAGCTGCAGGCATTCTGATGTACGAAGTCATGGTGCAGAGGCTGCCGATAGAAGACTAAGGATAACAAAATAATGATTTTGTATACAGGCTGTTTTTTAAGAAACGGCCTGTATACTTATATTATAAGGAATTTGAGAGGTGAAGCCTGATATGCGGACGGTTTTCATAGATGGATATAATGTGATCAACTCCTGGCAGGAGCTTAAGGACCTTGAATTTGGAATTGCCAGGGAGAAGCTTATAGAACTCATGGTCAATTACGGAAGCTTCTATGATTCCAGGGTCGTGGTAGTTTTCGATGCGCACAGGGTGGCGGGCGGAAGTGAAAAAAGGGAGAGCTATGACCGGGTCGAGGTCGTGTTTACAAGGGACGGGGAAACTGCGGATGCCTTCATTGAACACAGCGTGGACCAGATAGGCAAGCGTGTGGAGGTGCTGGTTGTGACCTCCGACTCACTGGAGCAGCAGATAATCTTCGGGAGAGGCGCCACCAGGATGAGCTCAAAGGAGTTCAGGGCTGAATACAGGGAAGCTGAAAGAAGCATCAGGGAAAAAACAAGGGAGCTTTCAGACAAGGTCCGGCATACGCTTGCGGAAAGAGTCGACGAGGGTGCTCTCGAAAAGCTTGAGAAGATGCGCCGGGATGGCTGATTTCCTTGACTTTGAACGGATCTCGGGCCTATAATCTTGGTAACAGCGGTAAAGGAGGGCTTTCCTTTGTGGGAGACGACAGGTACACGCCAATTCAGTTCCATGCCTGATGAAGAAATTGTAGTTCTTGCACAGAAGGGCGACAAGGCTGCCTCCGATTTTATAACGGAAAAGTACTATCCTCTGGTCAGGAACAAGGCCAGGGGCTATTTCCTTGTTGGTGCGGACAATGACGACATCCAGCAGGAAGGCCTTATCGGGCTATATGAAGCAGTCAGGGACTACAATTCGGAAAAACAGGCATCCTTCAGGACTTTTGCAGAGATGTGCATAAAAAGACAGATAATGACTGCAATCAAGACAGCTACAAGACAAAAGCACATACCCCTCAACACCTATGTGTCGCTAAGCAAGCCCTCAGGCAGTGATGAGGGGGATAAGCCGCTGATAGAGATGATTCCATTTTCCTTGAATGACAACCCTGAAGACATGTTCATAAGCCTCGAGAACATAACTGAAATGAACTCTGAGATTGGGTCGAGCCTGTCTGAATTCGAACTTAAGGTTCTGAACCAGTACCTTTCAGGGGTGAGCTACCTGGGAATTGCATTGAGCCTGGGCAAGGAAGAAAAAGCCATAGACAATGCGATCCAAAGGATCAGGAGGAAGCTGTCGAGGAGCAGAGCCAGATGAGCTTGATGGAAGCACCTGGAATTCAGATTTTGTATTGACAAGGGCAATCGATTCTAGTAATATTTACTAGGTAAACGAATTGCCCATATAGCTCAGTCGGTAGAGCGTCACCTTGGTAAGGTGGAGGTCAGCGGTTCAATCCCGCTTATGGGCTCCAAATTTCAATCGGGTGCAGGGTGTGAGAACACCAGGATGCGTTGATTGAGGAACTGAAATAGGCAATAAAAAAAGTATTTATATCAAGGAGGATCAACAAAGAAT